>CAKTWE010000093.1 GCA_934630385.1 uncultured Collinsella sp. | reverse complement strand
ACGCGTACTTTTGGTACGCGAGCGACGGTTTGAACGGCAAGGTGCGGTGCTTGGGAAAGCCGTTTAGCGGTAGCTGACGCTCTGCTGAGAGTCCTTGACGACTACGTCGTGGGCGCCGCCTTCGACGATCGAGGTCGAGCTGACCAGGGTCAGGCGTGCCTTTTCCTGGAGCTCGGGGATCGAGAGGGCACCACAGTTGCACATCGTGGACTTGACCTTGTAGAGCGTGCCGCCCACGCCGTCCTTGAGGGAACCGGCGTAGGGAACGTAGGAGTCGACGCCCTCGACGAAGCTGAGCTTCGCAGCACCGCCCAGGTCGTAGCGCTGCCAGTTGCGGGCACGGGCAGAGCCCTCGCCCCAGTACTCCTTCATGTACTGACCGTTGACGTTGACGCGCTCGGTCGGGCTCTCGTCAAAGCGGGCGAAGTAACGGCCCAGCATCATAAAGTCTGCACCCATGGCAAGGGCGAGCGTCATGTGGTAGTCATAGACGATACCGCCGTCGGAGCACACGGGTACGTAAACGCCGGTCTCCTCGTAGTACTCGTCGCGAGCGCGGCAAACGTCGATCAGCGCGGTGGCCTGGCCACGGCCGATGCCCTTGGTCTCACGGGTGATGCAGATGGAACCGCCGCCGATACCGACCTTGATGAAGTCGGCACCGCAGTCTGCCAGGAAGCGGAAGCCCTCGGCGTCGACGACGTTACCGGCACCAACCTTGACGTCCTCACCGTAGTTGGCGCGGATCCACTCGATGGTGCGCTTCTGCCACTCGCTAAAGCCCTCGGAGGAATCGATGCACAGGACATCGGCACCGGCCTCGATGAGCAGCGGCACGCGCTCGGCATAGTCGCGGGTGTTGATACCGGCGCCGACCATGTAGCGCTTGTCGCCGTCGAGCAGCTCGTTGGGGTTGGTCTTGTGGCTGTCGTAGTCCTTGCGGAAGACGATGCCCATGAGGTGATCGTTGTCGTCGACGATGGGCAGAGCGTTGAGCTTGTTGTCCCAAATGACGTCGTTGGCAACCTTGAGGCTGATGTTCTTGTCGCCCACGATGAGCTGCTCACGCGGGGTCATGAACTCGGAGACCTTCGTCTGGCGGTCATCGCGGCTGGGGCGATAGTCACGGCTGGTGACGATGCCCAGGAGCTTACCCTTGGGAGTGCCGTCGTCGGTGACCGGCATGGTGGAGTGACCGGTCTTCTCCTTGAGCTCGATGACCTGCTCCATGGTCATGTCGGGGGTCAGCGTGGAATCGGACTGAACGAAGCCAGCCTTGTGATCCTTGACGGCCTTGACCATAGCGGCCTCAGACTCGGCGCTCTGGGAACCGTAAATGAAGGACAGGCCACCCTCGGTAGCGAGCGCGACACCCATGTCGACGCCCGAAACGGACTGCATGATGGCGGAAACCATGGGGATGTTCAGGGTGATTGCCGGCTTCTCACCGCGCTTAAAGCGGGTTAGCGGCGTCTTAAGAGAGACGTTGTTGGGGATGCACTGCGAGGACGAGTAACCAGGGACCAGCAGATACTCCGAAAACGTGTGGGACTCACCGGGAAAGAACGTAGCCATGTTTCTCCTTTTTCCATGCGACCGGTCGGCTGCAGGCCTCGTAGGACCCAGCCCAACCTTGGGCGCCCAATACTGGGGAAGTATCTTAACGCACTTTGACTGCTACAATGCATGATTTAAGAAGAGCACACGAGGGTTTGACGCAGGCTTTGCGTTTGCCCAGCAAACACTTTAGCGGGAAGACGTGGGGCGTATGAAGTACAGGACGACAGCAAAGTTGGTCATTCAAGCGTGCGACAAGGATCTGCCGGGCGTGTTTGGTCACGGCTGCGTCTTGCTGCTGCAGGGTATTGCCCGCGAGCACTCGCTCAACCGTGCCGCCAAGAGCATGGGCATGGCGTATTCCAAGGCCTGGCGTATTGTGAACGAGGCCGAAGGGCAACTGGGATGCAAACTCATCGAGCGCGACGGCGCCCGCGGATCCTCGCTCACCCCCGCCGGCGAGCGAGCCATAGCGGTCTACGAGGAGCTGCAGACCGACATAGACCAAGTCATCGCCACCAAAGCCAGCGACCTCATCGCCAGCATCAAAGAGTAGCTAACTTGCGGAGGGCGTTGTCTAGGGTGGCGGCCACGATCAGGGGGTTGTCGGTGCCGGCGAAGAGGCGGATGGTGCTCCCCTCCTTGCAGCGTAGGGCCGAAAGGCGCGTCGCTGCGCCGCCGGCAGGCGATGTACGGAACTCCCCCGGCAAAGCATCGAACAGCTCACCCGCGCTACGCTCGATAAGGTCAAACTCAACTGCCGGGCCAAAGCCATGCTCAAGGATTCCCGTCGCAACCGCATGGTCGTGATGCGAGCTCAGACCGGGATAGCGCACGTCGCGCACCATCTCATTGGCGACCAAATACTCGGCCAGCGCACGGGCACGGTCGAAATGTGCCTGCATGCGGACGTTAAGCGAGGAAAGCCCTCGCTCCAGCACACCGGCCTCGTCAGCACGCAAATCAAGCTTGGCAAAGCCACGGCCCTCAAGCAGGGCATGCGCGCACTCAGCCGCGGCATCCACGCGATGGCGCTTGAGCTGCGAGCGCGCCACCGAAGCAGCAACGAGCTTGCGCGGAGCCTTACCGGCACACACGCGGTCGAGCGCCTCGAGCGACAGCGCAGCACCCAGCCGCAGCGAATCGCAGCCAAAAGCCGACGCCACGGTGTTGTCCACAACCAGCAGCGCATGGGCCTCACGCGCGGCGCGTCCTAAGGAGCGCAGATCGGGCACGCGCAGTCCAGACCCGCCAATAGAGTTGACGAACCACCACAGGTGCGGCCCCTCGACCTCAAACGAAGCGTCAAAGCTCTCGGACGCAGCAGCAAACGCCGCAACCGACGGCTCACCCACCATAGCCACGTCGCAGCTATCAAAGCCGCGCGCAAACGCATCGGCAAGGTCATCGGCAAACGCAACCAGGCGATCGCCGGGACGAACAACCCCTAACAGAGACAGCGCCGCCGGCACATGTGAGGCCGCAACCAGTCGCGCCCCACGTGCGCTGGCCCTCAAAGCCCAGGCCTCTTCTAGCTGCTGTACATCCACACGGCACCGTCCCTTCATAAACAAAAACCCACGATGCGGGTGTTCCCCGCATCGTGGGCAACGGCTGCAGTATAGCGCCGATAGGCGACGAAACGCCTAGATGCTGAGCGTGTGATAGGTCACGCTCACACCCGAAGCGTCAACGGTAACGCCATAGGCCTCGGGATAGATGCGCGTCGAGAACACGAGTGCGCCATCGTTCACAAACACCTCGACCGACGAGGCATCGCCAACAATGCGTACATTTTTGCACAACAAAAAACCCGCTCTAACAGCGGCTTTTCCTGTATCTGGGCAATATTGCTCATTTATGGCGGCATTTGTACTTTGCCAAACGGTTACGGGGCAATCGGCATCTTGTGAGCGCGCAACAACTGCAGCCAACACTCCCCCGCCCTTGCTCAACATAAAAAACGCGGCTGCCCCGTACATGGGACAGCCGCGCATACATGCGGTTTATAAACCTTTGGCTTCGCCTTAGGCGCGGGTCTTGATCTCCTCGAGCACCTTCGCAACAAACTCGTCAACGTTCATCTGAACGGTCTCGTTGGAGCGATCGCGGACGGAGATATTGCCGGCCTCGACCTCCTTCTCGCCCAGGATGAGCATGTAGGGCACGCGGTCGATGCTGCGGGCCTCGCGGATCTTGTAGCCGATCTTCTCGTCGCGGTCGTCGCAGACCACGCGGATGCCGGCCTCCTCCAGCTTGGCGCACACCTCGTGGGCGTAGTCACGGCTCTTCTCGGAAACCGGAAGCGCCTTGACCTGCACGGGGGCCAGCCAGGTGGGGAACTTGCCCGCAAAGTGCTCAATCAGAATGCCGATGAAGCGCTCGATGGAGCCAAAACATACGCGGTGCAGCATGATGGGGCGCTTCTTGGTGCCGTCGGCGTCCACGTACTCCAGGTCAAAGTTGAGCGGCATCTGGAAGTCGAGCTGCACGGTACCGCACTGCCAGGTACGGCCGAGCGAGTCCTCCAGGTGGAAGTCGATCTTGGGGCCGTAGAAGGCGCCGTCGCCCTCGTTGACCTCGTAGTCCATGCCCAGCTTATCCAGAGCGGTGCGCAGACCCTCCTCGGCGCGAGCCCAGTCCTCGTCCGAACCCATGGAGTCCTCGGGGCGGGTGGAAAGCTCAACGTGATACTTAAAGCCAAACTTCTGGTACACGGAGTCGATGAGGTTGACCACACCCACGATCTCGCCGGTCAGCTGGTCGGGACGCACAAACAGGTGGGCGTCGTCCTGGTTAAAGCAGCGCACGCGGAACAGGCCGTGCAGGGCGCCGCGCAGCTCGTGGCGGTGCACCAGGCCGATCTCGCCGGCGCGGATGGGCAGCTCGCGGTAAGAGTGCGGCTTGGAGGCGTACACCAGCACGCCGCCCGGGCAGTTCATGGGCTTAATGCAGTACTCTTCGTCGTCAATAACGGTGGAGTACATGTTGTCCTTGTAGTGGTCCCAGTGACCCGAGGTCTTCCACAGCTGCTTGTTCATGATGAGCGGCGTGGAGATCTCCACGTAGCCCGCCTTGTGGTGGATCTCGCGCCAGTAGTCCAGCAGCGTGTTCTTAAGAATCATACCGTTGGGCAGGAAGAACGGGAAGCCGGGGGCCTCGTCGCGCATCATAAAGAGGTCCATCTCGCGGCCGATCTTGCGGTGGTCGCGCTTCTTGGCCTCCTCCAGCATGTGCATGTGCTCGTCGAGTTCTTCCTTGGTGGCAAAGGCGACGCCATTGATGCGAGTGAGCATCTTGTTGTCCTTGTCGCCCTTCCAGTAGGCGCCCGAGACGCCGGTGAGCTTAAAGGCCTTGAGCGCCTTGGTGTAGCAGATGTGGGGGCCAACGCACATGTCGATGTAGTCGCCCTGTTGATAGAAAGTGATGCGGGCGTCGTCGTCCAGGTCGCCGATGTGCTCGACCTTGTACTTCTCACCGCGCTCCTCCATAAGGGCGATGGCCTCGGCGCGGGGCTTCTCGTACACGGTGAACTTAAGGTTCTCCTTGACGATCTTCTTCATCTCGGCCTCGATCGCGGGGAAGTCGTCCTCGCTGATCTTGACGCCCTCGGGCAGATCGACGTCGTAGTAAAAACCGTTGTCGGTCGCGGGGCCGTAGGCAAAGTCGGCCTCGGGGTACAGGCGCTTGATGGCCTGCGCCATGATGTGCGCGGCGGAGTGGCGGATGACGTGCGTGACCTCGTCCTGCGGGAGCTCGGCCACCGAACCGTCATTGTAGAGTGCCTTCATGGGTATGTTTTCTCCTCTCGGATGCCTGGTGCAAGTGCGTGCGATGCGCTCGGCGTTTTTGACTTGCATCATTATAGGCAGGTTGCCTTGGTATACAAGCGCCCGCCGCACCTTAATGGCACGGCGGGCGATTTTCTACGCATGCTTCATCGTGTGGGGGCGGGGCTGCGGGGCGCGCATGGCTTGCAGCGCGCCCGTGGCTTGCGGCCGGCCAGGCGATGGATGCGTTACTGAATGCGAGTTCGGCAGTAGGGGCAGACCTTCCAGTGCGCATCGAGCGGGCGATGGCAGCTGGGGCACACGTTGCGAACCTGGGTGTCGCACACCGGGCAGACCACAAAGTCCTTCTCGATGGGGGCGCCGCACTGCGGGCAGGTGCCGTACTGGGCAAGCTGGCGCTCGCGCAGGGCCATGTCCAGCTCCTGCTCCTCACGGTCGGCCGCATAGGAGTGCGGGCGCAGGACCAGGTAGGCGATGAGGCCCACAAACGGGATGAGGGCGATGATGCCCCATGCCACGTAGGCGCTGGCGCCGCGGCGGCGAGCGTCGATGAACACATAGACGACCGACAGCACATACAGGGCGATGATGAAGCCGACGAAGGCATAGATGACGCCCATAAGCTGCGGCGACATGAGCTCGTTGATGTATTTGGACATTGAGGTGTACCTTTCGGAATATTTACAGTATGGTCAAGTTTACCACGGGGTTAGTTTATATGGGACTACGGTTGCAAGCGGGGCTGATGCGGACACAAACATCTCAATCTGTAACAGGTGGAGGCGAAATCCGGGTCTTGATGTTATAGATTGAGACAAAGGGAAACTTCCAGACCCAATGTCTCAATCTGTAACAGTTACTCAGCTTAAACGGATCCAGATGTTACAGATTGAGACTGAGGAATCTCTCCCCGACTTCAATCTCAATCTGTAACAACTCGACCCCCCAAACCCCTCTTACTGTTATAAAACGAGACATTCAAAATCCGCCGAAAGGTTTGTCTCGATCTGTAACATCTAGGACCCAAATCATCAGCTAACTGTTACAG
>CAKTWE010000092.1 GCA_934630385.1 uncultured Collinsella sp. | reverse complement strand
CTATCCTTACCAAGAGATAGGGGCGTATTCCCTCAAGTGCCGTATAGAACAATTTTTAAACGCAGAAAAATAACTGAAAACAAATTAATCCGCGTTAAAATATTGTCAAACAGAAGTTCATGAGGGGAGGTTGCGTATGCGTCGCAAGGCAGACGAGCTTCTTAGGGAATGGCGAGACAGAGCTGATAGAAAACCTTTGCTGGTCAAAGGCGTGCGCCAGTGTGGCAAGACCTATCTGCTCAGAACGTACGCTCAGGATCTTTTCGAATCGGTTGTCTACGTTAATCTTGAGAACGACCGGTCGGCGCGAGCGGATTTTTCGGGCGGTCTTGACCCTCATTCGATCGTACGCGCGATCGAGGCTCGTACGGGACAGCGTATCGTGCCTGGCAAAACCTTACTGTTCATTGACGAGATCCAGGCATGCGAGGAAGCGCTCACTTCCCTTAAATACTTTTGCGAAGATGCTCCCGAGTATTACGTTGCGGCTGCTGGGTCGCTTCTTGGGGTTGCCATTAACCATCAGTCGTATTCGTTCCCCGTCGGAAAGACCGACTTGATTGAGATGACTCCACTCGATTTCGAGGAGTTTCTCTGGGCGATGGGGCACGATCAGCTGGTCGACGAGATACGCTCGTCATTCGAGTTAATGGGTCCTCTTGCGCCAAGCCTTCATGAAAAGGCGCTTGGGCTCTATCGGCAGTATCTTGTTGTTGGCGGAATGCCCGAGGCGGTCCAAACGTATATCGATGATCAGTCAATCATTGATGTGGCCGAAAAGCATCGGATTATTCTCGACGGATACTCCGCCGACACTAATAAATATGCTGATGAACGCTTGAGCGCAAAGACGCGTGCGTGCTTCGATTCCATTCCACAGCAGCTTGCCAAAGAGAATCGTAAGTTTCAATACAAGGTAGTGCGAGCGGGGGGCAATGCGTCTCTCTTTGGAGATGCTCTCGACTGGCTTGTATTGTCGGGTACGGTGGTGCGCTGCAGCCTAGTCGGGCAGATCGAAAGCCCTTTAGAGGCCTTCGTTAACCCTTCTGCTTTTAAAATCTATCAGGCGGATACAGGACTGCTCGTCTCCAAGGCCGGTGCTCAACGCGCCGATATTCTTGCCGGCATCGGTGGCACATTCATGGGTGCACTTACCGAAAACTACGTCGCCCAACAGCTTTCAGCCATGGGCTATCCGCTGCATTATTGGGCGCGAGATAATCGTGCGGAAATCGACTTTGTAGTAGAGAAGCAGGGATGCTTGTCTGCGATTGAAGTCAAGGCGGGAGAGAACACAAGATCTCGAAGCCTGTCCTCACTTAAAAAGACCCATCCGGGCGTGCGCCTTATCAGGCTATCGACTAAGCCCTTTGGAATGAATGATGGGCTTATGTCTGTTCCACTTTATGCGGCATTTTGTCTATAGGGATGATGCTGCTGTAATGCATGGGGCCCGGAGCGCGATGTTGCTGCGCTCCGGGCCCCGCTGCTTAGTTAAACCATGACGGTTTGGCTGCCGTCGTCCTAGTCAAACAGACTCGGCATGTCGTTTTCTTTCATGAGGGCACCGGCAGAGGGCAGGCTCTGCGCGGTGAACTTCTCGGCCGATACGCCGGCGCCAAGAATCTCCTCGGTCGTGCCGACGGTGGTGACCGAGCGGCCCTTCTTGGCCGTGAAAGCCTGGACGCCCTGCGTGTTGGTAGTCGTCTTGGTCTTGAGCAGCGACGTGTTGAAGTTCATCAAACGATAGTCGCTCGAGACCAGCGCGATGTCGCGATCCTCCTTGAGCACCTGGGCATACAGCAGCTTGCTGCCGCCGTAGATGGCGTTCTTGAGGCGCTTGCGGTTGGTCTTGGTGACGTATCCAGAAAGCGCGACGCGCACCACACGGCCGTTCTCAAAGACGAACAGCACGTCGGCCTTGTAATCCTCGGGGTCGATGACCCAGATGACGCTCTCGTCGGGTTCCATCTCAAGATCGGTCGGCAGGTACGAGCCCAGCTGGGCCGACTTGGTGTCCTCAAACGCTGCAACCTTGCACTTGTACACCTGGCTCTTGTTGGTAAAGACCAGCAGCTCGTGGGTGTTGGAGGACGGGAACTCGATAAAGGGCTTGTCGCCGTCCTTGTACTTGAGCGTGGTCGCCTTCTTGAGCACGCGGTCCGTCATCTTCTTAAGGTAGCCATCGCGCGAGAGCATGATGGTGACCGGGTACTCCTCGACCTCGGGCTCCAAGCTTACCTCGATGACCTCATGGGGCTCGATCCTGCCCGTGCGGCGCGGCATCACGTACTTCTTGTTGACCGCGGCCAGCTCGTCGCTGATGACCTTCTTGATGTTCTCCTCGCTGGAGAGGATCTCCTCAAGCTCGGCAATCTCGCCCTCAAGCTTGGCGATGTCCTTGGTGCGGTTGAGGATGTACTCCTCGTTGATGTTGCGGAGCTTGAGCTCGGCAACAAACTCGGCCTGGGTCTCGTCGATGTCGAAGCCGCGCATAAGGTTGGGCACGACCTCGGCCTCGAGCTTGGTGCCACGGATGATGGCGATCGCCTTGTCGATGTCGAGCAGGATCGCCTCAAGGCCGTGCAGCAGGTGCAGACGCTCGGACTTTTTGCCCAGATCAAAGTTAATGCGGCGACGCGTGGACTCAATACGCCACTTGACCCACTCGTGCAGAATCTGGCGCACGCCCATAACACGGGGATAGCCGTCGACGAGCACGTTGAAGTTGCACGAGAACGAATCCTGCAGCGTGGTCGAGCGATAGAGCTTGGCCATGAGCTTGTCGGGGTCGACGCCGCGCTTAAGGTCGATAGCGATGCGCAGACCCGAAAGGTCGGTCTCGTCGCGAATGTCTGCGATCTCCTTGACCTTGCCCTCCTTGGAGAGCTTGACGATGCGCTCGATGATGACATCGGTCTTGGTGGTGTAGGGGATCTCGTAGACCTCGATGATGCGCTCTTCGGGAATCCAGCGCCAGCGGGAGCGGATCTGGAAGCTGCCCAGGCCGGTCTCGACGATCTTCTCCATCTCCTCGCGGCGGTAGATAATCTCGCCGCCGGTCGAGAAGTCGGGCATGGGCATGTACTCGAGCAGGTCGCAGTCGGGATCCTGCAGGTAGTGCATCGTGGCGGTACAGACCTCGTTGAGGTTGAAGCCGCAGATGTCGGACGCCATGGCGACGCCGATGCCCTTATTGGCCGAGACGAGGATGTTGGGGAACGTGGTGGGCAGCAGGCGCGGCTCCTTCATGGCACCGTCGTAGCTGTCGACGAAGTCGACCGGGTCCTTGTCGATGTCCTTGAAGATCTCGGCGCTGATGGGGGAGAGCTTGGCCTCGGTATAACGCGAGGCGGCGTAGCTCAGGTCGCCCGAATAGTACTTGCCAAAGTTGCCCTTCGACTCCACGAAGGGGGCGAGCAGCGCCTCGTTGCCGGTGGCCAGGCGCACCATCGTCTCGTAGATCGCGGCGTCGCCGTGCGGATTGAGCTTCATGGTCTGGCCCACGATGTTGGCGCTCTTCTGGCGCTCGCCCTTGAGCAGACCCATCTTGTACATGGTGTAGAGCAGCTTGCGGTGCGAGGGCTTAAAGCCGTCAATCTCGGGGAAAGCACGCGAGACGTTGACGCTCATGGCGTAAGGCATGTAGTTGACCTCGAGCGTCTGCGTAATCGGCTGGTCGGTGACCTCGGAGTGCAGGCCGATGACGTTCTCGGCGTTGACCTGCTTTTTCTTTGGCTGGTTCTTCGTCTTCTTCTTTGCCACGATTTCCTCTTGAACTTCTTATGGGCCGTCGTTATCGATTTGCTGCTATTGCAGGTCCAGCTGGTCCAGGTATTCCTTGCCGTGCTCGGAGATATGGCGCTTACGGCCCGCCTCGTCGTTGCCCAGCAACAGGTTGAACATGGTCTCCATCTTGGTGACGTCCTCGGGCTCTACCTTGATCAGGCGGCGCGTCTCGGGGTTCATGGTGGTGAGCCACATCATGTCTGGATCGTTCTCACCAAGACCCTTGGAGCGGTTGATCGAGCACTTCTGGTCGCCAATCTCCTTGAGGATGCCGTTCTTCTCGAGCTCGGTGTAGGCAAAGTAGGTCTTCTCTTTGCAGTTGATCTCGTAGAGCGGCGACTCGGCGATATATACGTAGCCTTCGTCGATAAGTGTGGGCACCAGGCGGTAGAGCATGGTGAGCACGAGCGTGCGAATGTGATAACCGTCGACGTCGGCGTCCGTACAGATGATGACTTTGTTCCAGTTGAGGTTGTCCAGGTCAAAGGCACCGAGGTTCTTGATGCGCTTGTCCTTGATCTCTACGCCGCAGCCTAGTACGCGCATGAGGTCCATGATGATGTCGGACTTAAAGATGCGCGGATAGTCCTCCTTCAGGCAGTTGAGGATCTTACCGCGGACGGGCATAACGCCCTGGAACTCGGCATCGCGCGAGGTGCGAATGGCGCCTGCTGCCGAGTCGCCCTCTACGATGTAGATCTCGCGACGGCTCTTGTCCTTGGAGCGGCAGTCGATGAACTTTTGCACGCGGTTGGCCATGTCGGTCTTTTGCTGCAGGTTGGTCTTGATGCTCTGGCGGGTCTTCTCGGCATTCTCGCGCGAGCGCTTGTTGATGAGCACCTGCTCCATGATCTTGTTGGCGGCGTCTTTGTTCTCGATCAGATAGGTCGAGAGGCGCTCCTTAAAGAATGCCGTCATCGCCTGCTGGATAAAGCGGTTGTTGATGGCCTTCTTGGTCTGGTTTTCGTAGGACGTCTGGGTGGAGAAGCAGTTGGTCACCAGTACCAGGCAGTCCTGGACGTCTTGCCACTTAATGCCGCTCTCGTTTTTGTTGTACTTGCCCTGTTGCTTGATGTAGGCATCGATGGCGCTGGTCAGAGCGCTACGAGCCGCCTTCTCGGGCGAGCCACCGTTCTCGAGCCACGATGAGTTGTGGTAATACTCCTGCATCATGAAGGTGCGCGAGAAGCACATGCACGCGGTGATCTTTACGTTGTAGTCGGGCAGGTCCTCGCGGTCGCGACCGCGGCGGTCGGCTTCGATAAAGAAGGGCTCGGTGAGGTAGTCGGCACCGACCTTCTCGAGCACATAGTCCTCGATGCCCTTGGGATAGCAAAAGTCCTCTTCGGTAAACTCGCCATCGTCGCCCTCAATGCGCAGGCGGAAGGTCACGTTGGCGTTGACCACGGCCTGGCGGCGCATGGTCTCACGATACCAATCGTGGGGGATGCTGATGGAGGTAAAGACCTCAAGATCGGGGCGCCACTTGATGGTGGTGCCGGTGCGGTTCTCGTCGCTGGGCTTAATCTCGAGCGCCTTCTTTTTGGCGCCGACGACCTTGCCCTTCTTAAAGTGCAGGGAGTACTTGTTGCCGTCGCGCCAAACCGTGACGTCCATGTACTCGGAAGCGTACTGAGTCGCGCAGGAACCCAGGCCGTTGGTGCCGAGCGAGAAGTCGTAGTCGCCGCCCTGGTTATTGTTGTACTTGCCGCCAGCGTAGAGCTCGCAAAAGACGAGCTCCCAGTTAAAGCGCTTCTCGGAAGGGTTCCAGTCGAGCGGGCAGCCGCGGCCGTTGTCCTCTACCTGAATGGAGCCATCGCGAAAGGCGGTAAGGGTGATGAGCTTGCCGTAGCCCTGGCGTGCTTCGTCAACGGCGTTGGACAGGATCTCGAAGGCGGCATGCGCGCAGCCATCGAGTCCGTCCGAGCCAAAGATGACGGCGGGGCGCAGGCGTACGCGCTCCTCGTCCTTGAGCTGGCGGATACTGTCGTTACCATAGTTTGCGGTGTTTTTTGCCATACTCGCTCTCTCGGTGCTCCTTTGCTGCGTTTTAGTCATATAGATAGTCAAGGTAGCATAGCCCAGCCCATAGGCGATTCCAACCAACACGAAATCCATCGAACAATCGTTCGGAATTTGATGGAACGGCGTTTACTCGGACAAGACCGAGTTGATTCTGCCCGAGTAAGTTTGAAGGCGGCTGGAGGCGCCCTACCTTGTTTGCGGATGGATCGAATCGAACATTGGGACAAGCGTCTCGTTTTATGGGCCACGGGCGTGCGTGTGCGAGTCCCTTTGGCCCATAAGGAACGCTGGCGGGTCGTTATTTGGGCCACGGGTCACTTCGCCGGCGCCGCGCTTCGTCATACGCTCATAGTGGAAGCCGATGCCACGGGGCCGACTTGCGACTCGGGCAACGGATGAGCTACAAGCCGAAAGGAGCGGTGAGGATGATGAAGCCCATGACGAAGAAGCTGCTGTTAGGAATTCCCACCGTGACGCTTTCGGCTGTGTTGGTGTGTACGCTTGCCGGCTGCGGCGGTAATGCGCCGAGTGGCTCGGGCGGGAGCGCGCCTGTGCAGGAGAAGTCCAAGAAGGCCAAGGCCTATGATTCGCAGACGGTCGAGGTGGCTGGCATAACCTATGAG
>CAKTWE010000091.1 GCA_934630385.1 uncultured Collinsella sp. | reverse complement strand
CACCGTCTCTCGACTATTAAGCATGCTGACGAGATTGCGACCGTTGAGCATGGTCGCGTTGTGGAACGTGGCACGCATGAGCAGCTTCTCGCCCGTGGCGGCACCTATGCCCGTTACTATCGAATGCAGTTCGAAGGTGCGCGTGCGCACGAGCTCGACTGATTGATATGACAGGAAGTTTATGGCTGAGAAGAACCCTTTGACTCCGGAAGAAGTGACGGAGTTATTCTCCGAGATCGACGCATCCGGCGTTTTGGATCCGACGCTTGCCAAAAAGCGCACCGAGCGCATGCGCGAAAAAGAGGCTGCCGTCAAGCGCGGTGACAAGGCGGCGCTGGCGCAGCTTCGCAGCGAGGATCGCGCGAACCAGACAAAGCAGATTGACCCGCTGTCCGAGGACGACCCTTCGGGTTCGCAGGTGAGTCATACCATTACGAAGACCGCTATGGCTGTGGTCATCGGCATTCTGGTGCTGATCGTGGGCATGCAGATTGGCTACGGCGTGATGCGCCGTCTGAATACCGCCAATCTGTCCGAGAGCGTTTCGGTCGATACCGTTTCTACAGCACTCAAGGGTGGACTCGAGTGGGGCAACGGCTTTACGCAGTTCCCGCTCGACTTTACCGTCGATGAGGCCGATGAGCGTACGGGCACGGTCGAGGTGACGGTGTTGGATACATCGTCTGCCAACGAGCTCGAGCTGCTGTCCAACGGGCAGATCCAGGCTGCGGCGCTTGCGACCAACGCGCTGCTCAACGATAAGATTGATCGCGTTGTGTACAACGTGCACGCCTATATCGATGAGGACAGCAATATCCAGCATGATTCCTTCTTTGGCATGTTTCCCGCGCGGGGTCATCAGAGCGCCATTTTGACGTTTGTGTGGAC
The DNA here is from genome assembly GCA_934630385.1 of uncultured Collinsella sp. Taxonomy (GTDB): domain Bacteria; phylum Actinomycetota; class Coriobacteriia; order Coriobacteriales; family Coriobacteriaceae; genus Collinsella. The sequence goes on along the minus strand of CAKTWE010000091.1, from coordinate 5,601 downwards.
CAAGAGCTCATCGAGCGCCACGAACATCGACTGGAAGATGCATATCGTGAGCATGGACGATACGATTGCCGAGCGCATTCAAAAGCAGGTGAACTCGGTGTCGTCGCTGATTGAGGACCCGGCGGTGAGCCAGACCAAGATTGACGAGGAAAAGGTCGAACGTGACCTGGAGCATCGTCTGCATGGCCGCGAGATTTTCCGCGGCGGCAAGCCCGATCGCACACCGTCCGATCTGCTGGAGCAGGACAAATAAGACGCCATCATCCCGCGTGAGCCAAGTGTCCACGCGGGATGATTTTTCTGGGACGGGGATTAAAAATCATTCTGTCATGCATGCAGTTGGCGACAAAGCCCCGCTCTCAGGATGATTTTTTAATCCCCGTCCCAAGAAAATCATTATGCATAGAAAGTCATAATTATCATTTCGTAAACATTTCGATGAAATTAACGCCATGGCGCATACTTGCGGTTACAATACCGCGAGGCCTAACTACCAACCTTTAAGCCGGTCCTGTGAGACCGGGAAGGAGAATTATGGCGAACAACCATACCGCGGGCGCTACTGTCCGCACCATCGCGCCCAGCGAACTTTGCCAGCGTATGCTGGCAAAAACCAGCAAGGGCATCTGCGGTCCCTGCGTCCTGTACCTTGAGGATGGGACCATTTTTTATGGACGTGCATGCGGTGCCGAGGGCACCGCGACCGGCGAAGTCTGCTTCAACACCTCGCTCGAGGGTTATTTTGAGGTCATGACCGATCCGAGCTATGCCGGCCAAATCGTAACCATGACCTATCCGCAGATTGGCAACTACGGCATCGATGAGACCGACGTCCAGTCGGCCTTCCCCGGTGACGCCGCTCGTCCAGCGAGTGCTCCGGCCATGCGTGGCATGATCGTACGCGATATGTGCGCTACGCCTTCTAACTGGCGTTCTGTCGAAAGCGTGCCGGAGTACCTGCGCGCCCACGGTATCGTCGCCATCGAGGGCGTTGACACCCGCGCCTTGGTGCGCCATCTGCGCGACAACGGCTCCAAGATGGGCATTATCTCGACCGAGGTCTTTGACGTCGACGAACTTGCCGAGCGTCTGGTCGCTGCCCCCACGTTGGTGGGCGAGAACTTGGTCAAGACCGTGAGCTGCCCTGAGCCTCATGCCTTTGCTGCGAGCGACCTGCCTGTTACGCATGACTTTGCGCTCACCGCCGCCGCCCCTGCCCGCCACAAGGTGGTTGCCTACGACTGCGGCGTGAAGCGCGGCATTCTGGAGGGCCTGGTCCGTGCCGGCTGCGACCTGACTGTCGTGCCCTGGGATACGCCTGCCCAGCAGGTGCTCGACATGAATCCCGATGGCGTCTTTTTGTCCAACGGCCCCGGCGATCCCGATGCCGTGGTAGAGACCTACGAGCAGGTGCAGCAGCTGATCGGCAAGGTGCCGGTCTTTGGTATTTGCCTGGGTCATCAGATGATCAGCCTGGCCTGCGGCGCTCAGATGGAAAAGCTTAAGTTCGGTCACCGCGGTGGCAACCAGCCGGTTATGAACCTGGTGAGCCGCCGTGTGGAGATTACTGCACAAAACCATGGCTTTGGCCTGTTGTTCCCCAGCTTGGGCAAACTGATCCCTGAGCTTTCTGACGGCGAGACCGAGCATGCGGCCGATGGCGACCTGCGCGCCTGGGTGCGCCGCGGTATCGCGCCGGTCGTGATGAACGAGCGCTTCGGCCGCATTCGCCTGACGCACGTGAACCTCAACGACGGCACCGCCGAGGGCATCCAGCTGCTCGACGCGCCGTGCTTCTCGGTGCAGTACCACCCCGAGGCCTCGCCCGGCCCCACCGATGCCCACTATCTCTTTACCGCCTTTACGCGACTCATGGACGGCGAGGAGAACTACCTGGACATCGACACCGCGAAGGACCGCCTCGCCGGCTGGAATTTCGCCGAGTCCGAGAATGCTGCGACCGAGGAGAACTAACATGCCTAAACGTACTGACATCAAACGTATCCTCGTCATTGGTTCGGGCCCCATCGTTATCGGTCAGGCCTGTGAGTTCGACTACTCCGGCGCCCAGGCCTGCAAGGTGCTCAAGGAGGATGGCTTTGAGGTCATCCTAGTCAACTCCAACCCGGCAACCATCATGACCGACCCGGGTCTTGCCGACCGCACCTATGTTGAGCCCATCACCGCCGAGTTTATCGAGCGTGTGATCAAGAAAGAGCACCCGGACGCGCTGCTGCCCACGCTGGGCGGTCAGACCGGTCTGAACGCCGCCGTCGAGCTGGCAAAGGACGGCACGCTCGACAAGTACGGCGTCGAGATGATCGGTTGCGACCTGGCCGCCATCGAGCGCGGCGAGGACCGCAAGCTCTTTAACGAGGCCATGGCCGAGATTGGCCTGGAGGTCGCGCGCTCGGGCTACGCCTATAGCGTCGCCGACGCCGAGGCCATCGCCGAGCGCGTGGGGTATCCCTGCGTGCTGCGTCCGAGCTTTACCCTCGGCGGTGCCGGCGGCGGCATCGCGCATACCCACGAGGAGCTCGTCTCCATCGTGAGCCAGGGTCTTGAGCTTTCGCCCGCCCACGAGGTGCTGGTCGAGGAGTCCATCGAGGGCTGGAAAGAGTACGAGATGGAGGTCATGCGCGACCACGCCGGCAACGGTATCATCGTGTGCTCCATCGAGAATCTCGACCCCATGGGCGTGCACACCGGCGACTCCATCACGGTGGCGCCGGCGCAGACACTGAGTGACCTTGAGTATCAGCGTATGCGTGTCGCGTCGCTCGCCATTCTGGAGAAGATTGGTGTCGAGACCGGCGGATCCAATGTACAGTTTGCCGTGAACCCCCCGACCGGCCGCCTCATCGTCATCGAGATGAACCCGCGCGTGAGCCGTTCGTCCGCGCTGGCCTCCAAGGCCACGGGTTTCCCCATCGCCAAGGCTGCCGCGCGCCTTGCCGTGGGTTACACGCTCGACGAGATCGTCAACGATATTACCAAGGCAACGCCTGCCTGCTTTGAGCCCACGATTGACTACTGCGTGGTCAAGGTGCCGCGTTTTGCCTTCGAGAAGTTCAAGGGTACCGACCCCACGCTCACCACGCGCATGAAGGCTGTGGGCGAGATTATGGCGATCGGCCGCACCTTCGAGGAAGCCTTTGGCAAGGCCATGCGTTCGCTGGAGGACGGGCACCAGGGCATTTGTGCCGGTGGCAAGGAAGGTGCCGACAAGCTGAGCGACGATGAGCTCGCTCAAGCCGTGGCAACGCCGACCGAGCACCGCATTTTCTTTGTGGTCGAGGCCCTGCGCCGTGGCTGGGACATCGCCCACATCCATGCCATCTGCGGCATCGATCCGTGGTACCTCAACCGCATCAACGACATGGTGCAGGTTCAGGAGGGCATCCGCGGCCTGCGTGTGGAGGACATTGATGCCGACGCGATGCGCCTGCTCAAGCAGTATGGCACGAGTGACGCCGAGATTGCCGCGCTGACCGGCTCCGATGAGCGCTTTGTGCGCGCCTACCGCAAGGGCCTGGGTGTGGTTCCCAGCATGAAGACGGTCGATACCTGCGCGGCCGAGTTCTCGAGCGCCACGGAGTACCATTACAAGACCTACGAGAATATCTTCCGCACGAACCCGGATGCCAAAAAGTGCGTGGCCCCCGACGAGACCACGCCGGCAGATAAGCCCAAAGCGATGATTCTGGGTGCCGGACCCAATCGTATCGGCCAAGGCATCGAGTTTGACTACTGCTGCGTGCATGCGAGCTATGCGCTGGCGGCCCGTGGCTTTGAGACCATCATGGTCAACTGCAATCCCGAGACCGTTTCGACCGACTACGACACATCCGACCGCCTGTACTTTGAGCCGCTCACCTACGAGGACGTCATGGACGTCATTGACGTTGAGCGCCCCGACGGCGTCGTGGTGACGCTCGGCGGCCAGACTCCGCTGAAGCTGGCGCGCATGCTCGAGGAGAGCGGTGTCAACATCATGGGCACCAAGCCCGATGCCATCGACTTTGCCGAGGACCGCGAGCGCTTTGCCGCCCTGCTCGACAAGCTGGGCATTATGTATCCGCCGGCGGGCCAGGCAACCTCGTTTGAGGAGGCCGAGGCCGTGGCCGCGCACATCGGCTACCCGCTGCTGGTGCGTCCGAGCTACGTGCTGGGCGGCCGCGGCATGATGATTGCCTACGATGCCGAGCATCTGCGCGATTACATGGCCGAGGCCGCGCGCATTAGCCCCGATTACCCGGTGTATCTGGACCGCTTCCTGGAGGGCGCAATCGAGTCCGATGTCGACGCCCTGTGCGACGGCGAGGAGGTCTACATTGGCGGCATTCTAGAACATATCGAGGAGGCCGGTATTCACTCCGGCGACTCCGCGACCTGCATTCCGCCGTTTAGCTTTAGCGAGAGCCTGCAGGCGAAGCTCCGCGAGACCACGCGCCGCATCGCGATGGCGCTGGGCGTGCGCGGCCTGGTCAACGTGCAGTACGCCATTAAGGGCGAGACCGTTTACGTGATCGAGGCCAACCCGCGCGCAAGCCGTACCGTGCCGTTTATCTCCAAGGCCACCGGTGTGCCGCTGGCTAAGTGTGCCGCACGTATCATGGCAGGCGATTCCATCGCGAGCTTGGGCCTGCCGAGCGACGAGCGTCAGCTCGATTGGTTCTGCATGAAGGAAGCCGTCATGCCCTGGGGTCGTTTCCCGGGCGCCGACGTCATCCTGGGGCCCGAGATGAAGTCGACGGGCGAGGTCATGGGCATCGCCAAGAGCTATCCCGAGGCGTACGCCAAGACGCAGCTGGCGATCGACTACAAGCTGCCCGACCCCAGCGCCGGCAAGGTGTTCATCAGCGTGTGTGACCGCGACAAGCGTCACATCCTTTCGGTCGCGCGTATCCTGCGCTACCTGGGCTTCGATATCTGCTCCACCGAGGGCACGGCGCGCGTGCTGCGCGGCGGCAACGTGACGTGCGAAGTCGTGGAGAAGATCAGCGGTCCGCACGACGGCGAGCGTCCCAACATCGGTGACCTCATCGCCGATGGCAAGATTGCGGTAATCATCAACACGCCGTACGGTCCGGGCTCGCGTGGCGATGGCTACCTGCTGCGTACCGAGGCCGTGCGCCGCGGCGTGACCTGCGTGACGGCGATGTCTGCGGCCAACACGTACGTGAGCGCCATCGAGGCCGTGCGTGAGGATCAGCAGGGTCACGGCAGCGCCAACGACATGGGCATGGACGTCATCGCCCTGCAGGACCTGCCGCAGCACACGGTGTAGTTGACCTGGCCGGCCGGGGCGGCAGCCGGACACTTTCTCTCGGAAACTGGGCTTCGCGAAGTTTTCCGAGAGAAAGGACCGCCTCCCGCCCCGGCCTGCGGTGACTTGGCTGCACCGCGTGCTGCCGAAGGGGCTTTGCGCGATGACTAGGGCTGATAAACTGGTAGCCGCTGAGCGCCACGGGGTCCTCGCGCTGGGAGTAGGTGTGGATGAGGGCAGACGAGACAGCGTAGGAGACAGCGGCAATAAGGATGAAGCCCTCGCCTGTGAGCGTGACGGCGCCGCCGCTATCGCCACCGGTGAGGTTGACG
>CAKTWE010000090.1 GCA_934630385.1 uncultured Collinsella sp. | reverse complement strand
GGGCAGCGGGGGCGTTCGGCTAGGTGCGGGAACGGCCTATTTGCTCAATGTGTTCGGCTGAGATCGGAAATCAACCCATTATCCGCTGTCAGCGATGGACGCATGGCCCAGAAATGGAGCCGATGCGGCCAAGCCCAATCTCTCCCGTTCAGTGCATTTGGCATCGGACATCTGCGAATAACCGTTTGTTAATGGATACAGTAATGGGCGTACTTCCCTTGAAAACAATGGAATAACACTTGAGTTATTTGCCGTATTAAAATGTCCGCATCAAAGAACTGTGGACACAATTGCATAGAGGGAAAGTCGTGAGCGAACACGCAAAGCCCAAGAAGAATAGCGGGCACAAAACGGCTCGCACCGTGTTGACGATTTTGCTGGCACTTTGCCTCGTTGGAATCGGCGCACTTGCGGCCTGGCACTTTCTCGCACCCAGGGCGGACGCCGCGCCACCGTCACCTCTTTCGATGGCATGTCTGACGATGAGATCCAGGCCGAGCTCGACCGCCAGGTTGAGGCGAGCCGCATGACCATCTCCGTGGCAGCCAAACCTCAGCTCCGGGACGGGTGCGTCCGCGTGAACGTAGTAAACGCGCGGAACTCGCGCTTTGGTCAGCTCTTCACGCCCGAGCAGGACGGCAAGGTCCTCTTATGGTGGCGCTCGCGCTCGGCCCATCTCCCGCCCTCGCGGCCTAGTACTCATTTCGGGAGTCCGCGGGCGCTCGCCCGCGTTCCACAGCAAAGGCAGGAAGCCAACAGAAAGGAAGAACCGTGTCCATCAAAAACCGTGCCGTCGCCGCCGTATGCGGTCTCGCGCTCGCAACGACCGCCCTCTCGCCCGCCGCGGCGTTTGCCACCGGCAACATCGGCACGACCGAGGTCACCATTCAGGCCGCGAAGGACGACCAGGGCAACGACCAGCTCGCTTTCGAAGTCCCCACGGTAATCCCATTTGCCGCCAATGCCGACGGCAAGCTCATCGGTCCTTCCGCCGATACGACTAAGATCGTCAACCTCTCCGTCTTCCCCATCCACGTGGTCGGCATGTCGACCTCCGCCGAGAACACGGGTTGGAGCCTTGTCGCCGACGCCTCAAAGTCCGCGAACGAAAACTCGCTGTCCTTCGAGCTCAACGGTGTCTCCGCCGCCACGCCCGCCGACCTCTCCACCAGCAAGACCTTGAACATGGGCTATGCGGGTTCCAGCACAGACTCCGTAGCCGTCACCCCTACGGGCAAGGTTTCTCACATGACCAAGGACCTCTCCAAGGCACAGAAGGCAGCAACCGTCACCTAGACGTTCGCCGCGGGTTTTGCGGAATAGCATGAAGACGATGGGGACAAAGCGCACCATTATCGCCGCAGCGGTGTTAGCGGGGACGTTGTCGCTCTGCCCAGCCCCGCCCCCGCGCAGAACGGAGACACGAGCACCACCGAGGTCACCGTCATCACCGGCCCCGGCTGGGGCCAAAAGCAAGACAGCGACGCGCAGGCCAAAGACGCTCAGGCCAAAGGCAAAAAAGCGGGTGGCAACATGCCGCAGACAGGCAACCCATCCGTGTGGGCCCCGTTCCTGATGGCCGGCGCTGCCGCGTGCGCGGCGGGACTGACCATAACTTCACGCACGAAGAGGGAGGACACCGATGAGGACAAGAGGTAGACTCCTCGGCGCCTTCCTTGGCGCCCTTTCACTCGCGGTGGCGCTCACCGCCGCACCCTCCTTCGCATTCGCGGACGAGGCTCAGATCAACGTCTCCGTACCTACGATCGTCCCCTGCTTCGTAAAGCATGACGGCACGGTCATCACTCCGAGCGAATGGAAGATTGAGAACGTGGGCTCGGAGGAGGTCTCTCTGGGCGACGTCTCCGGCTGGGACATGTCACACGTCACGGACATGAGCGGCATGTTCGGCTGCTGTACCTCCCTCACTTCGCTTGACTTTTCGAAGTGGAATACCTCGAGTGCCAAGGACATGGGAAACGTATTCCAGAGCTGCAAATCCCTCACTTCGCTCGACCTCTCGACCTGGAGCACGGCCAAGGTCGCCGGCAGTGTAGGCAGCATGTTCTACAACTGTCCCTCGCTTCGCTCCCTGACGCTTGGAACCCAGAGGACGAAGAGCCTGGCGTCGTCTTTGCTTCCCGGAACCCTCTACGGAGCCGACGGAAATGCCTACGCACTTGCGGACGTGCCCCTCGGATCCAAGGCAACGCACTATACGAAAGCTGAGTACGTGCCCCAGGCCGACTCTGCAGGGCAGGAAGTCGCCGAGGCAATCCAGCCGGGAACCTCGGCAACCGAAAGGGATGGAACAAACGACACCGGCAGCGAAAACGGTAGCCCCAAAGGCGCCGACAGTCCCGCTGCGGACAGACAAGATGAAACACCCCAAGCGGCATAGCAGACCGCATTGAAGAAAAGGCTGTACACAGCCACGAAGACGGCTCCCGCTGGCGGCTTCAAGCTCAATCTTTTTTAGCGTCCCTCAAGACCCAACGAGAACGTCGCGGTAGCCCCGGCCACACCTTTCCCTCGGGCGACCCTCGCGAAGCGCGTGAGCACGAGGGAAAGGTGTGGCCGGGGCGTACAGCAGAGTTACTCGGCAGCGGCCTTGAACTTGTTGTAGTTGATCAGGCAGCCGGCCTTGACGATGGCGCGCTCCTCTGCCGTCATGTCGGCAATGTAGAGCTCAATCTGCTCGACCGCACCGTCAGCATGCACCACGTAGGCGGCGATGTCCTTCAGGTCGCCATCGAGCGCGGCGCGGATACCCGGCACGAAGACGTAGTCGCCCACCTCAAAGTTGGGCTCGGCCTCCATCTGGAAGGGCACCATGCCCCAGTTCATCACGTTGGAGCGATAGCGCTTGGTGGCGTACTCGTGGACGATGTTGGCCAGGCCGCCAATCACGCGCTGGCAGCTCGCGGCCTGCTCGCGGGCAGAACCGTCGCCGGGCTTCTTGGCATAGAGCATAGAGCCGTACTCGGTCGCCTTGGCATCGGCCGCGACACCTGCGCCGGCCAGTGCCTCAAACACGCCGGCAAGCTCGGCATCGAGTACCGCCAGGTCGCCCGCGGCCTCGCCGGCCACGCGACGCTTCTCCACGGCGTCAACCTCCTTGGAGCGGCCCACGTAGGCCGGGTCGCGACGGCTCAGCGTAAACTCGGCCAGGCCCAGCGGGTTGGAGCGGAAGGAGCTCGTCTCGCCCGAAGGAATGAGCTCGTCGGTCGTGGTGACCGGGTCCATGATCTTGGAGCACACCTTGAGCAGGATGTCATCGCCGAGGGGCTCCATCGCGGGCCACGACTTGATGTTGGGGCCTTCGACCAGCTCGTCGGCAGGCTCTGCCTTGCCAAAGCCCCAGTACACGCGCTTTTTGTACGGCGCGTCGTCAAAGGTGTACTCGCAGGCCTCGTCCCAAGTCTCCTCGGGCAGGTCGGTCGCCGGCGTCAGGACGCCGCCGTTGGCCGCCGTCGCCGCAATGGAGCGGGCGTCCATCAAGGCCACGGCGCACAGCTGGCCATTACCCGGCTTGGAACCCTCGCGATTGGGGAAGTTGCGCGTAGTGTGGCGGATCGAAAGGCCGTTGTTGGCAGGCGTGTCGCCGGCGCCAAAGCACGGGCCGCAAAATGCCGTGCGCACGATCGCGCCGGCCTCCATAAGGTCGTAGATGTAACCGCGGCGTGTGAGCTCGAGCGCCACGGGCTGGCTTGTGGGATAGACCGACAGCGAGAACTCGCCGCAGCCGGTGTTGGCGCCCTTGAGCACGCGGGCAGCCTGGACCACGGAGTCGTAGTTGCCACCCGAGCAGCCGGCGATAACGCCCTGCTGCACGTGCAGCTTGCCGTCGACGATCTTGTCGAGCAGGCTAAAGTGCGTCTTGCCCTCGCCGATCTTGGCGGCCTCGAGCTCCACCTCGTGAAGGATGTCCTCGAGGTTCTCGTTGAGCTCCTCGATCTCAAAGCCGTTGGAGGGGTGGAACGGCAGCGCGATCATAGGCTTGATGCTCGACAGATCGACCTCGACGCAGCCGTCGTAGTAGGCAACATCGGCGGGCTTGAGCTCGCGGTAGTCGTCGCCGCGGCCGTGCATGGCCAGGAACGCATGCGTGTCCTCGTCGGTGGCCCAGATGCTCGACAGGCAGGTGGTCTCGGTGGTCATAACGTCAACGCCGTTGCGGTAGTCAGTCGTCATACTCGCGATGCCGGGGCCCACGAACTCCATGACCTTGTTCTTGACGTAGCCCTTGGCAAAGACAGCACGGATGATGGCGAGCGCCACGTCGTGTGGGCCGACGCCGGGACGCGGGGCGCCCGTGAGGTAGATGGCGACGACACCGGGATAGGCGACATCGTAGGTGTCGCGCAGCAGCTGCTTTGCCAGCTCGCCACCGCCCTCGCCCACGGCCATGGTGCCCAGGGCGCCATAGCGGGTGTGCGAGTCGGAGCCCAGGATCATCTTGCCGCAACCGGCGAAGTTCTCACGCATAAAGGAGTGGATGACGGCGATATGCGGCGGGACGAAAATGCCGCCGTACTTCTTGGCAGCCGAGAGGCCAAAGACGTGGTCGTCCTCGTTGATGGTGCCGCCCACGGCACACAGCGAGTTATGGCAGTTGGTGAGCACGTAGGGCAGCGGGAACTGCTCCATGCCCGAGGCACGCGCCGTCTGGATGATGCCGACAAAGGTGATGTCGTGGCTCGCCATGGCGTCGAAGCGAATCTTGAGCGCCTCAGGATCTCCGGACGTGTTGTGTGCCTGAAGGATCGAATACGCGATGGTACCACGCTTGGCGTCCTCGGGCGTCTGCGTAATACCGCGCTCGGCAGCCTCGGCCGCAGGCACAACCTCGCTGCCGCCGCGCAGGTAGATGCCGTCCTCGTACAGCTTGACCATACTGTCTCCCACTCTGCCCAAAAGATTTGAGCGCATAGCATACATTCGTTCAATATCGTGCCATAGAACGGTTGCGAGTGGGTTACGAATCTACACGTTCACTTCATCTAAGTAAAGTAAAGAACGAGCCCCTTGCATCACTCTCTTGACAAGGAATGTCCCAAAGTGCCGGCACAAAAGGAACGTCCCCAAGTGCCAAGTGCCGCAAGAGTATCCCCTTTGACTAGTCATTTAAGAACGTCCCCAATGACTACCCCTTCCGCATCCGGAGCAAGGCAACGACGCAGGTAGAGGACGGACAGCGAGCGGTCCGCATTTGAGACAAGGTGACGTGAAACGAAAGGGCGCTGACCTTCTGGTCGCGCCCTTGAAGTTGAACGTCAGATTGTCCAAATGCGGCCCGCTCAGCGTCGACCCGTTACGCGGTTTGGCAAAACCGCGTAACCCACTACACAGCCTGTGCCAGCTTCTCGGCACGCTCGGCGGCGGCGAGCGCCTCGATGACGGTGCCGAGCTGGTCGCCCAGAAGGACGCCGTTGTAGGTGGAGTTGAAGCCGATGCGGTGATCGGTCACGCGGTCCTGGGGCTGGTTGTAGGTACGGATCTTCTCGGAACGGTTGCCGTGGCCGATCTGGCTTTGGCGCTCGGCACCGAGCTCTGCCTGCTGCTTCTCGAGCTCCATCTCGTACAGACGAGCGCGCAGCATCTGCATGCAGACTTCGCGGTTCTGAATCTGGGAGCGCTGTTCCTGCGACTGCACCACGGTGTTGGTGGGCAGGTGGGTGATGCGCACGGCGGAATACGTGGTGTTAACGCACTGACCGCCAGGGCCGGAGGCGCAGTAAGTGTCGATGCGCAGGTCGGATTGGTTGATCTGGACGTCGATTTCCTCGGCCTCGGGAAGTACGGCGACGGTAGCCGTGGAGGTCTGAATGCGGCCCTGGGACTCGGTCTTGGGGACGCGCTGGACGCGGTGCACGCCGGACTCAAACTTCATAACGGAGTAGACGCGGTCGCCCTCGACCTTGAACTCGATGGACTTAAAGCCGCCGGCCTCACTGGGGCTGGAATCGAGCACGGTGGTCTTCCAACCGCGCGATTCGCAGAAACGCTGATACATCTTGTACAGGTCGCCGGCAAAGATGGCTGCCTCGTCGCCACCGGCGGCGGAGCGAATCTCGACGATGGTGTTCTTGTCGTCGTTGGGGTCACTCGGGATGAGCATGTACTTAATGTCTTCCTCGAGCTGGGGAAGCTTGGCCTCGTTTTCGGAGATGTCCATCTGGAGCATCTCCTTCTCATCGGCATCGGTGGTATCGTGGAGCATTTCCTTGGCAGCCTCGATGTCATCGAGCGCGCCGATGTACTCGCGCGAGGCGGCGATGAGGTCGGACTGGTGCGCGTACTCCTTGTTGAGACGCGTGAACTCCTTGATATCGGAGGCGACGGCCGGATCGGAAAGCTTCTTCTCGAGCTCCTCGTAGGCCTTGATGATCTTTTCGAGCTTGTCGCGCATGACGGGACTCCTTTATATGCGTGAAGGTGAAAATCGGCAGAATTGATGGGGCGCATGGCGCCACTGCGGGGGTAAGCCCGGCTAGAACATGTCGATCTTCAGATACATGCGCATCCCTTCGCGTATGGGGTACATAGTTGCGGTCTAACCCATACATGATAGCGTGCGCAGGCAAACCTGCATATAACCCGCACGGAATGAGTGG
>CAKTWE010000089.1 GCA_934630385.1 uncultured Collinsella sp. | reverse complement strand
CTTAAACTCCTTGCGACCGGCAACGGCCGCTGCAATCTCTCAAACGAATCGATTGATCCTCGGCGGTACAACCACCCCGCTTTCGTCGAATCCGTCATGGGCCCCCGGCCCGAACAAGAGCTTATGGGCTTCTTCTCCTCGCTGGGCATCATGACGACCTCCGAGGAAGGTCGACTGTACCCACGCTCCCTCCGCGCCGAATCGGTGCGCGACGCGCTTCTCAACGTTTGTGATCGTCTGGGCATCACCTTAATCTGCGGAGCCAATGTTGCCACGGCGCACAAAGCTCCCGGGGGCTGGGCGCTCCAAATAGACCGCCCCGCACGGGCGCTCAAGGCAAAAAAGCACGACGATCAAAAATCGGAGCTCCGCTCGCTTCGGAGGGCACTCGCCGATACCCCGCGCAACAACGTGGCCTTGCAGGCGCATGCCGTAATTATCGCCACGGGCGGCAACCCCGCCGGCATCGCCGAGACGTTTAGCCTCCCCCTGACGTCGCTGCGCCCCGTCCTCTGCCCCGTGTCGGCATCGGTCGTCGGCGACCGGATGGCCCTCAAGACGTTGGATGGCCTACGCGTCCGTGCCCGCTTGACGCTCACCCGCAATCATGAGGAGCTCTGGTGCGAAGACGGCGAGGTGTTGTTCCGGGCCTTCGGCATCTCAGGTGTCGCCGCCTTCAACCTCTCTCGACGCATCCAGCACGGCGACACGATCCTGCTCGACGTTTTCCCCGACCTCTCCAAAGACGAGCTGCTCGATATGCTCAACCGACGCGTTGAACTGCTCGGCCGCTTTTCGCCCCACGACCCCCGCTGGCTCGACGGCATGCTCGCTCCGCAACTCTCCCACGTCGTCTGTACGGCGTTCGAGCAGTGCCATCCAGGCTCCAACGATGTCATCCATCTGGTCTCCATCCTCAAGCACTTTAAACTGCTCGTCGAGGGAACGGCCGAGGGGCGCTCGGCACAGGTCACACGTGGCGGCATACCCATCGAGACTATCTCGATACCCAGCCTTCGCGCGAACGATGTAGCCGATGCCCCGCTTTACGTCTGCGGCGAAGCACTCGATATCGACGCCGACTGTGGTGGCTTTAACCTTGCATGGGCCTGGATTTCGGGCATTCGCGCTGCAAGTAACCTATAGCCGCGCAGTTATAATCAAAACGCATTCGGGCCGTCTGGGACACCGGGCGGCCTCTTTCTTGCATCTAAGGAGACCTTGATGATCGAAATCACCCAAGTCACTGCGTCGCTCGATGAAGCCGGCGATGAAAAAGCTTGCCTTATCGTTGGCAAGCGAGTCGTCAAACGCGTCCTACGTTGCAAAGACTCCGAGATCAAGTCCATCGAGCTCCACCGCAAGTCCATCGATGCCCGCAAAAAACGAGACGTTCATTTTATCCTGAGCTTTCGTGTTGAGCTGACGAGCCCAGACATCGAGCAGACAGTGCTCGACAGTGTTGCTGCGCGCGACCGCTCACGCGTGCGCACGATAGAAGACAATGAGCCTTCATTCCCCTCCCCCGTTTCCGGCGCGCCCAAAGAGCGCCCCGTCGTCGTCGGTGCCGGATGCGCTGGCCTTTTCGCCGCACTCACCCTTGCCGAAGCGGGCCTGAAGCCCTTGCTTATCGAACGGGGCGACCCAGCGCTTCGCCGCTCGCAGGCAATTGACCTCTTCCTGAAGGAGCGCATCCTCGACCCCGAGAGCAATATCCAGTTTGGCTTGGGCGGCGCGGGGACTTTCTCGGACGGCAAGCTCAATACGGGAACCAAAAATCCCGCCCATCGCCTTATCCTGGACACCTTCGTCGAAGCGGGTGCACCCCGAGACATCCTGTGGGATGCCAAGCCGCACATTGGCTCTGACATCCTTCCCACAGTTGTCACCAGTATTTCCCAGCGCATCGAACGGCTCGGAGGTGTCGTCCGCTATCGAACGAAGCTCGTTGACATTCGCGCCGACGCGTCCGGCGCCATCACCGGCATCGATGCCCAGGCGTCTCAACATGCCGCGACCGAGCAAATCGCCACGAAACATCTTATCCTTGCCTGCGGCCACTCCGCCCGCGACGTATTTGAGCTCCTCAAGGACCATAACGTAGCCCTCGCGCAAAAAACCTTTGCCATGGGCGTACGCATCGAGCACCCACAGCGCGATATCGATCGCACCCAATATGGCTCTTCGGCGGGACATCCCGCCCTCGGAGCAGCCCCCTACAAGCTCGTCGCCCATCTTCCCAACGAGCGCAGTGTGTTCTCGTTTTGTATGTGCCCCGGCGGGCAGGTTGTCGCCGCCTCTTCCGAGCCGGGCCACCTGTGCGTCAATGGCGCCAGTCTCAATGCCCGCAACGGCCGTAACGCAAATGCCGCCCTGCTCGTTAACGTCACGCCCGACGACCTTCCCAGCGATGACCCTCTCGCGGGCGTTGAACTCCAGTGCGCTTGCGAGCAGGCTGCCTACCGCCTGGGCGGCTCTAACTGGAATGCACCGGCACAGCTCGTCGGCGATTTCCTTGCAAAACGTCCCAGCACGGCAAGCGGAAAGGTTAAGCCCACCTATCCGCTCGGTGTGACTTGGACAGAAATTGACGAGGCACTACCGCAGCATATCGTCGAGTCGCTTCGCCTGGGAATTCCCCTGCTCGGAAAAAAGCTACGGGGCTACGACCGTCCCGATGCCGTGCTTACCGGCGTGGAGACGCGTTCGAGCTCCCCGGTCGCCGTCACCCGAGATCGCGCGTGTCACGCCGTGGCGACTCCAGGCCTCTACCCTTGCGGCGAGGGAGCAGGATATGCCGGCGGCATCATGAGCGCCGCCACTGATGGCATCCGGTGCGCCGAAGCCCTGATTGCAGACCTCTAGCACACTGAAGACACAGACCCCGAGCTCAGCGAGAAGCGCGGGGCCTGTACCCTATTTCTTAAATCGCGCGCCCTGGCGTTTTCTGCCCGAAGCGAACGTGGAACCCTTGCGGGCCTGCGAGCGCAGGCGCTCAATCGTTTCGTCCTCGGACGCGCCCTCGAGCATCGCCCGAATCTGAACGACGGCATCACGCAGGCGCGCCGCCTCCTCAAAGTCCATGGCGGCGGAGGCATTACGCATGTCTTCCTCCATAGTCTCGACGATCCGCACCAGCTCGTCATGCGGCAGCCCTTCCAGCTGCTCGGCAAGCGTCTGTTCAGGCGTCACCGTCTCTGGCACCCCGCCCTCGCCGTTTTCATCGGGTGTATAGAACGCACCATGGCCCAGAGAGTCGCCCTTCGAGCGTCCCTTGGACCCCACGGTCTTTTCGGCCTCGGCAATAAAGCTCGAAATGTCGTTGATGGCCTTGCGCACCGTCTTGGGCACAATGCCGTGCTCTTCGTTGTAGGCCATCTGGATCTCACGGCGACGCTGCGTCTCGTCGATTGCCTCTCTCATCGAATCGGTCACGATGTCTGCATACATAATGACTTCGCCGTCGGCATTACGGGCCGCACGGCCAATCGTCTGAATCAGCGAACGGCGGTTACGTAAGAAACCTTCCTTATCGGCATCGAGAATTGCCACCAGCGAGACCTCGGGAAGATCCAGACCCTCGCGAAGCAAGTTGATGCCAACCAAAACATCGATCTTGCCCTCGCGCAACGTTCGCAGGATCTCGACACGGTCCATCGTCGCCGTATCGGAGTGCATGTAGTTGACCTTAATGCCGGCATCGAGCAGGTGATCGGTCAGATCCTCGGCCATGCGCTTGGTCAGTATGGTCACCAGCACGCGCTCCTTGCGGGCCACGCGCTCGCGAATCTCGTCCTCAAGATCGTCAATCTGGCCTCGGACCGGACGAACGTCGATTTTGGGATCGAGCAGACCGGTCGGACGAATGATCTGCTCAACGTCATTTTGGCTCACACGCAGCTCATAGTCGCCCGGCGTGGCCGAGACGTAGATAAACTGCGGAATCCTCGCCTCAAACTCATCGAAGCGAAGCGGACGGTTATCGAGCGCCGACGGAAGACGAAAACCATGCTCAACAAGCGTAACTTTGCGCGAACGGTCACCTTCGTGCATGCCGCGAATCTGTGGCACCGTCACATGGCTCTCGTCGATGATGCAGAGCATGTCCTTGGGAAAGTAGTCGATCAGGGTAAACGGCGGCTCGCCCGGCTTACGTCCATCCAGATGACGCGAGTAGTTCTCGATGCCGTTGCAAAAGCCCATCGTCTCGAGCATTTCGAGATCATAATCGGTACGTTGCTGCAGGCGCTGTGCCTCGAGCAACTTGTCGGTCGCCTTGAGCTCCGCCACACGCTTTTCGCATTCTTCGCTGATCGATTTCAGGGCCGCCTTGACCTTAGGTTTCTCGGTCACGTAGTGAGAGGCCGGCCACACGGGAATAGCTTCATACTCACGTAGCATTTCGCCGGTGACCTCATCGATCTCGGCAATCAGCTCGACCTCGTCGCCAAAGAACTCAAAGCGCAACGGGTGCTCCGCATAGGGCGGATACACATCGACGACATCGCCACGTACGCGGAACGTACCACGCGCCAGGTCATAGTCATTACGGTCGTATTGAATGTCGATGAGCGCATGGATAAAGTCATCGCGCTCGAGCGGCACCTTCTTGTCGACGTTCGGCGCCAGGCCCGCATAGTCCTCGGGAGAGCCGATACCGTAGATGCACGAGACCGATGCGACGACGATCACATCGCGTCGAGAAAGCAGCGATGCCGTCGCCTGATGGCGCAGCATCTCGACCTCTTCGTTAATCGAGGAGTCTTTCTCGATATATGTATCGCTTTGCGGTACATACGCCTCGGGCTGATAGTAGTCGTAGTACGAGACAAAGTAGACCACAGCGTTGTTGGGAAAGAACTCTTTGAGCTCGCTCGCAAGCTGAGCGGCGAGCGTTTTATTGGGAGCCATGACCAGCGTCGGCTTCCCCAGGGCCTCAATAGTCTTAGCCATCGTGAAAGTCTTGCCCGAACCAGTCACGCCCAGCAAAACCTGATAGCGATCTCCGTCCCTCACACCCTGCACAAGCGACTCAATGGCCTTAGGCTGAGAACCTGCAGGCTCATAGGGAGACACGACCTCAAACGGCACCTCAGAGCCCTCAACGCCAAAACGTTTGAGCTCTCCGCCAACACGCTCAACTTCAAAATCCGCCATGGATACTCCTAACTCATATATATGCAGTATACGCAGGCGGCAGGCATAGTCCTATACGAACCGATCGGGATAGAGGGTCTTGTAGCGAACCCAGGCATTATTGACACGAATCAGATACGCCTGCGTCTCGGGAAAGGTGATTGCATTATGAAGCGAGGTGCTCTGCTGCGCCCATCCGTCGACATTGCCCATGCCGGCGTTATAGGCGGCAATGGCACTGTCAGTCGACCCGTTAAAATACGTTAGAAGATACGAAAGATATGCACAGCCAAACTCGATGCTCGTAGCCGGATCGTTAAGGTTGTCGGCCGAATACTCGCCACCATCGACAAGACCCTTGGCAATCATATCCTGGGCAGTCTCGGGCATCAGCTGCATCAGCCCCCGAGCGCCTTGATTCGACTCAGCCTCGGGATCCCAATTCGATTCCGACTTTATGACAGCACACACCAGATATGGATCAAGATTGTGCGAAATGCTCGATTGCTTTACATACGCCTCGTAGTCAATTGGATACAAAGGCTTAAAGAAGGCGGCAGGAGCATA
Source organism: uncultured Collinsella sp. (assembly GCA_934630385.1). Taxonomy (GTDB): domain Bacteria; phylum Actinomycetota; class Coriobacteriia; order Coriobacteriales; family Coriobacteriaceae; genus Collinsella. Next base: position 918 of record CAKTWE010000089.1, on the reverse strand, counting down.
CGAGTAGACGAGCGAAATAAGGCCGAAGACGAACAAAACGGCAAGTGGCGCCACGCGATACCACGTAAAGAAACGTGTCTTAGGCATCGGCCTCCTCCTTATCCGTTACATCCACGAAGCCATGGCGAGCAAGCCATGCGTCCAGTTGTTCAAAGAGCGAATTATCGCCTGCCGCATTATCGATTACAGTCGTAGCGAGATTGCAAAGCGAAGCCTCATCAGGTTGGCATGCAGAGCGAGCATCAAAATCAGAGGACTCCATACCACGATGAATGGCACGCTCGCGACGAACTGCCAAAGGAGCACTGATAACCAGAATTTCATCAGCCAGGCCAAAAGCATCCTCAAACCCAGTCGGGGCAGAAACCTCGACAACCGCAAAGGGATAACGGGGGGACGAAACCGTGCAGCAAACCGGATCAAGAATCCTCAGTGACAGCTGTTCGATGAGAACCGGATGAACGATGCCGTTGAGCCGCGCAACTGTATCAGGAGAGGCGAAAGCTCGAGCAGCGAGGGCATCGCGGCGAATGCCGCCCTCCCCGTCCAGAATGTCCCAACCGAATTCTTCCGCGAGGGTATTGACGATATCGGAGCCTGGCACATACAGCGATTTGGCAAGCACATCCAAATCGATAAGCATGGCGCCATGAGATTCGAGATAGCGGCAGGCAGTCGATTTACCCGAAGCAATATTGCCCAAGACAAAAACGGTAAACATCAAGTCCTCCCTAACGCCAATGGGAGTTATTATCGCGCAAATACAAAAGAAGGACTCAAAATACAGCCAAACAGTAAGACAAGCTAAACGAAAGCGAGTTCTTGTATTACAACTATCTTTCAAACGCAAAAAAGGGGGAGGCCGCGAGGCCTCCCCCTTCTCCATTCCATTGACGGCTCGGTGCCGTCCACCGGTCA
>CAKTWE010000088.1 GCA_934630385.1 uncultured Collinsella sp. | reverse complement strand
CTAATATGACCGAACGTTCCCGGAGCGGTAAGACCGCTTGGGACAAGGAGAAAACCCGCGAGCTGTTTCGTCGCTACAAAGAAACCGGTGATCCGGATGCTCGCGAACAGCTCGTCATGTCCCATATGAACCTGGTAAGGTTTCTTGCCAATAAATTTAAGAATCGCGGTGAGCCGCTCGACGACCTGATGCAGGTTGGCTATCTGGGTCTGCTCAAGGCGATTGATCGTTTTGACCCTGAGCGTGGCCTCGAGTTCACCACGTTTGCCACGCCCACCATTCTGGGCGAGATTAAGCGCCACTTCCGCGACAAGGGTTGGAGCGTACGCGTGCCGCGCCGTCTTCAGGAGCTTTCTGCCAAGGTCAACCAGGCCACTGACAAGCTCACCAACGAGTTGCAGCGCTCGCCCAAGGTTGAGGAAATCGCCGAGTACCTGGGCGTGACCGTCGACGAGGTGCTCGAAGCCATGGAATCGTCCTCGGCCTACACCTCGGTGCCCATCGAGGCCCCCGGTGCATCCGATTCCGACGATGCGCCTTCGATTCTTGACCGCTATGCCGATGATGACAACGAGCTCGACTTTACCGATGACCGCCTGGTGATCGAGGAAGCCATCCGCGATTTCTCGCCGCGCGAGCGCGAAGTCATCGAGCTGCGCTTTGTAAAGGGCATGACCCAGATTGAGATTGCCAAGAAGCTAGGCATCTCGCAGGTGCAGGTCTCGCGCCTGCTTCGCCGTACCCTCAAGAAGATTCAAGACAAGATTGACCCCGACGGAGTGATGGTTCGTTCATGAATGAGCACCCCCAACAATCCGACCGCACGCTGCGCGATGCCCGCATTCTGACGCTTCGTATTTGGGCCGTCGTCGGTTGCATCGTTATCGCCGCTGTCATCTTTAACCTTATGGGCATCCTGGCACCGGTCATCGAGTTTCTCGCTGTCGGTTCCATCATCGCTTTTGTGATGTCGCCGATCACCAACTGGCTCGAGCATCACGGCATCGGTCGTGGCATCGGTTCGCTTGTCGCGCTCATCGTGGTTGTGGCGGTGCTTGTCGGCGTCGTCTGCATCCTGTCGCCGATTCTGTTCGGCCAGATTATGGAAGTCCTGAGCCGTCTGCCCGCGCAGCTTCGCGTTGCGGGCGGCGACCTCAATGAGATGATCTCACACGCCAAGACGCTCAACAACACGCCGCTCAAGGAGTATCTGGACGACAATCTTTCTTCGCTGGTTACCGTGGCGTCGAAGTATGTCTCGCAAATCGCTGCCGAGCTCGGTCGCGGTGTATTCCCGCTCATTACCAACACGGCCTCGCAGCTGTTCGTCATCTTCCTGGGCCTGGTGCTTGCCTATTGGATGGCCTGCGACTACCCTCGCATGCACCACGAGATCTGCACCATTATCGGACAGGAAAAGGAGACCTCGTACCGCTTTATGGTCGCCATTCTGTCGCGCTCAGTGGGCGGCTACATGCGCGGTATGGTCGTGACGTCCATCTGCGGCGGTTTCCTCGCCTTTATCGGTTTTATGATCATCGGCCATCCGTATGCGGCGCTTATGGCCATCTTTACCGGTATCATGCATTTGGTTCCGGTCGTCGGCCCCTGGGTGAGCGCTGCAATCGCCACAGTGCTCGGTTTCATGTTCAGCCCCATGTTGGCGTTATGGACGCTCATCGTGACGATGGTCGCGCAAAACGTCACCGATAACGTGATTTCGCCTAAGGTTATGCAGAGCTCGGTGCAGGTGCATCCCATCATGAGCCTCACGGCGCTCGTTATTGGCTCGGCGCTCATGGGTCCCATTGGCATGATCATTGCCATTCCGCTGTGCGCAGCCCTTAAGGGCATTTTCGTCTACTACTTTGAGAATGAGACCGGCCGCCAGCTTGTGGCATACGACGGCGCTGTGTTTAAGGGCACGCCGTATCGCGATGCCGAGGGCAACCCGGTCGCTGCCTATGACGCGCTTGGAGACGATACATTCATTTACGAGTCCGAGCTCATCGGCAACGAGACCGCGCCCGAGGCCCAGGCTATGCCCAAGCCCGAGCTCGAGAATCCCTGGATTAAGCTGTCGGGTCTTCAGCCCGATGCGACGGGTTTCTTCAAGAACCCCTTCGCCAAGGATGACGATTCCGATTCGGACGACGACACCAAAACCGGCATCGACGGCTCCATGGACGATTCGGACTCTAAATAGGTCCTGTTAGCGTTTCTTGATGTTATAGATGACAAGAAACGCAAGTAAAGCGATTGATAAGGGGCCAGCTACATAGAAATAGAGAACGTCAATTGCGCGTAGAGGGCAATAAGCCTTATCGCCGGACGTTACTGCATATAATACGTAGCCAAATGCTGGTTGGTTTGAATACCAGTGGGAGAAGGCCAAGAGCGCTAAAAGTGCTACAACCAGAAGTGCATTCAGGATAAATCGTTTGGTATTCATCGGTAGCTCCTTCCGGATGATTCTTAAACGGTATTTTACTAAAACCATTTTTATTTCAAAGGATCGCACAGTCCTAAATAACGTGCACTTTCGCTGGAGGGTCGCTGTTTGGCGGCCCTCTTTTTTGCAAGGGCGCGGCGGGATGGTAATATCGTTACGTTTGAACTGTTTCGATGTGAAACCGAGGAGATTCCCTCTATGAGTGCTGACTACCCGTCAATGACTACGGCCGAGATTCGCTCCAAGTTCCTCAACTTCTTTGAGGAGCGCGGTCTTAAGCTTTATCCTTCTTCGTCCCTTGTTCCCGACGATCCCTCGCTGCTGCTTGCCAATGCCGGCATGAACCAGTTTAAGGAGTACTACCAGGGCAAGAAGACTATGAAGGAGATCGGCGCGATCTCCTGCCAGAAGTGCGTCCGCACCAACGACATCGACTGCATCGGCGAGGATGGCCGTCACCTCTCGTTCTTCGAGATGCTCGGCGACTTCTCCTTTGGCGGTGTCTCCAAGCAGCAGGCCTGCGCTTGGGCCTTTGAGCTCATCACCAAGGAGTTCAAGCTGCCGCTCGATCGCCTGTACTTTACCGTCTTTACCGAGGACGACGAGACCCACGACGTGTGGCGCTCTCTGGGCGTTGCCGAGGACCACATCTCCCGCCTGGGCGAGGACGACAACTTCTGGGCCGCTGGCCCCACCGGCCCCTGCGGTCCGTGCTCCGAGATCTACTTTGACATGGGCGAGGAGGTCGGTTGCGGCAGCCCCGACTGCAAGCCCGGCTGCGACTGCGACCGCTTCCTGGAGTTCTGGAACCTCGTGTTTACCCAGTACGACCGTCAGGAGGACGGCTCCATGCCGGAGCTGCCGCACCGCAACCTCGATACGGGCATGGGTCTGGAGCGCATGGCCGCTATCATGCAGCACAAGACCGCTAACTACGACGGCGATCTGATGCAGCACCTCATCAAGCTGGGCGAGAAGATCAGCGGCAAGACCTATGACGCTGACGATTACTCCGGTGCCAGCCGTTCTCTTCGCATCATCGCCGACCACTCCCGTGCCGTCGACTTTATGATCTCTGACGGCATCCTGCCCGGTAACGAGGGCCGCGAGTACGTCCTTCGTCGTCTGCTCCGCCGCGCCGTGTTCCACGGTCGCCTGCTGGGCATCGAAGGTGCCTTCCTGACCAAGTTCATCGACGAGGTCAACGCTCAGATGGGCGAGGCCTACCCCGAGCTGCTCAAGAACGTCGCCCTCGTCAAGGGCATTGTCGCCTCCGAGGAGGAGCGCTTCTCCGCGACGCTCGACAACGGCCGCGTCTATCTGGATGAGGCTTTGGCAGCGCTTGCCGAGGGTGCTGTACTTCCGGGCGATGTTGCCTTTAAGCTGCACGACACCTTTGGTTTCCCCATCGACCTGACCGTCGAGATCGCCGGCACCGCTGGCCACGATGTCGACATGGACGGCTTTACCACCTGCATGGAGGACCAGAAGGCCCGCGCTCGTGCCAACGCCAAGGGCGACGCCTGGGGCAGCTTCAATGACGTGTGGGTCGAGCTTTCTGACAAGGTCGCTGCGACCGAGTTCGACGGCTATGACAACGATGTGATCGAGGGCGCCAAGGTTGTCGCCATCGTGCGCAACGGTGAGTCCGTCGAGTCCGCTGCCGCGGGCGAGGATGTCGAGGTTGTGCTCGACCGCACGCCGTTCTATGCCGAGATGGGCGGCCAGCAGGGTGACGCCGGTGAGCTTTCCGCCGATGGCGTTGCACTGACCGTTTCCGATACTAAGAACCACAACGGCCTGTATGCTCACGTCGCCCACGTCGCCGAGGGTACGCTGACCGTCGGTGCTACCGTGACCGCCGCGCTCGACGCCGAGCGTCGTGGCTTCCTGCGTCGCAACCACACCGCCACGCACCTGCTCGACGCCGCGCTTAAGCAGGTCCTGGGCGAGCATGTCTCCCAGGCCGGCTCGCTGGTGACGCCCGAGCACCTGCGCTTTGACTTCACGCACTTTGAGGCCCTGTCCTCCGATCAGCTCAAGGCTGTCGAGGATCTGGTCAACCAGCAGATCTTCGCTTCCAAGCCGGTCGTGACCCGCGCCATGGGCATCGACGAGGCCAAGGCCGCCGGTGCTGTTGCCCTGTTTGGCGAGAAGTACGGTGACGTCGTCCGTGTCGTCTCCGTGGGCGCCGAGGACCAGCCGTTCTCCCGTGAGCTCTGCGGTGGTACTCATGCCGCCAACACTGCCGAGATTGGCCTGTTCAAGATCATTTCCGAGTCCTCTACGGGCTCCAACGTCCGCCGTATCGAGGCTGTGACCTCCAAGGGCGCTCTCGATTACATGGCCGACCGCCTGGCGCTCGTTGACGCCGCTGCCGCTGCGCTCAAGTGCCGCGTGGATGAGGTTCCCGCCCGCGTGGAGAGCCTGCAGGCCGAGCTGCGCGAGACGTCCAATAAGCTCAAGAAGGCACTGACCGGTGGCTCCTCCGATGCCATTTCCAGCGCCATCGACAGTGCTGTCGAGGTCGGCGGATACAAGCTCGTCGTCGCTGAACTTCAGGGCCTTGAAGCCGCCGACCTGCGCAACGTCTGGGATACCGTGCACCAGAAGGTCGCCGGCCCTGTCGCCTGCGTTGTAGCCAGCGTGACCGAGAAGGGCACCCCGGCCCTGCTCGCCGCCGGCTCCGATGACGCCGTCAAGGCCGGTTTCCACGCCGGCAACGTGATCAAGCAGATCGCGGGCCTGGTCGACGGTCGCGGTGGCGGCCGTCCCAACATGGCCCAGGCCGGTGGCAAGAACGCCGCCGGTATCGCCGATGCCCTCGCGGCCGCCAAGACCGCGCTCGGCGCCTAAGAGCCTGGGTAGTCGCTGTGGTCGCGCTTGCGCTGGACATAGGGGAGACCAGAATCGGCATCGCCGTCTCGAGCCGTGACGGCAAGATGGCGATGCCCGTCAAGGTGCTCCCGGCTGCCGAGGTCACCGGTATGGCCAAGACGTTCCGTTACCTGGTCGAGGACTATGAGCCCGACATCGTGGTAAGCGGACGTCCCTTGACCATGGCCGGCGAGCCCGGCCCCCAGGCCGAGCGCGTTGCCGCCGTGGCGCAAAAGATCGCCGACGAACTCGATCTTCCGCTGGAGTTTGAGGACGAGCGCCTGTCCTCGCAAGAGGCCAAGCGCATTCTGCGTGAGCAGGGCCTTAACGAAAAGCAGATGAGGGGCAAGATTGACATGATCGCCGCCAGCCTGTTCTTGCAGACCTGGCTTGATCGTAAAAACGAGGAGGTTCCTCATGCCTAGCGCTTCCGATCCGCGCCAGCCGAATCGTACACGACAGCCTGTGCCGCGCCCTGCGCAGCCGGCGCAGCGTGCGGCCCAACAGCCTGTTGCTCGTTCGACCCAGCAATCATCTGCCCGTGTGCCTCAGCAGCCTTCTGCTCGCACGGCGCAACCCACTGGCGGTACGCGTTTTAAACAGCAAGCGCCTGCTCAGCGCGCACAGACCCCTCAATCTCATAGTCATTCTCACCGGGTTCACGGCACACACCGCGTGGCTCCGGCAACGCGCTCAAGCTACAACTCCCATGCTCGCCGCAGCGCCCAAAAGAAAAGCTCTCCGGTGCCTATGATTATCGGTGGCGTCGTCGCCGTGCTGGCGCTGGCCGCGATCGTCTTCTTTGTTGTACCGGCCGTCAAGGGCTTCATCACCGGTGGGGACGCGAACGTTGAAGCTGGTCAGCAAGTTACTATCACGATTCCCGAAGGCGCTTCGGGCGACACCATCGCTTCGATCCTCTCCGAGAACCATGTCGTCGAGAATCCCAAGGATTACTACGCTGCGGTCAAAAAGCTCAACGCCGATATGTCGCTCAAGCCGGGTAAGTATTCGTTTACCACGCTCATGGATGCGACTAAGGTCGTCCAGCAGCTTATGGAAGGCCCCAACGCCGGCTCCGATGCGCTGACTATCCCTGAGGGCCTGACGGTCGATCAGGTCGCCGACCGCGTGGCCAAGGCATACGACAGCATTTCTAAGGAAGACTTCCTTAACCGGGCCAAGGCGAGCAATTATGTGAATGATTACGCTTTCCTTAAAGACGCCGCGAACGATTCGCTCGAGGGTTTCCTGTTCCCCAAGACCTATTCGCTGGGTAAGGACCCGAGTGCCGATGACGTGGTTCGCGCCATGCTCGACCAGTTTAACGA
>CAKTWE010000087.1 GCA_934630385.1 uncultured Collinsella sp. | reverse complement strand
CGCGACGAGGCCCGCGCCAAGCGCAAAGCCAAGCAGCGTGGGGAGCGTGCCCGCAAGATTCGCGAAAGGAATGAGCGCTAATGGCCGACATCCATATCCTTGTTGCCGATGATGCTGCTGGTCAGCGTCTTGACGCCTATCTGGGCGCCAATGACGGCTGCCCTACGCGTTCTGCCTGCGCGCATCTGATTGAGGGCGGTGCCGTATGTGTCAATGGCGAGACCTGCCTGTCCAAAAAGTATGCCGTGCGAGCCGGCGACCGCATTTCGGTCGACCTGCCCGAGCCGCACGACCCGACCGACGTGATTCCCGAGGCCATCCCGCTCGACATTCGCTACGAGGACGACTACCTCATTGTGCTCTCCAAGCAGCGGGGTCTCGTGTGTCATCCTGCTCACGGCCACGAGAGCGGTACGCTTGCGAACGCCCTGGTCTACCACTGCGGTATCGACCATCTGGGCACCGTGCAGGGCGAGGACCGTCCCGGTATCGTGCACCGTCTGGATCGGGATACCTCGGGCCTCATGCTCGCGGCAAAAGATGACGACACCCAGCGCGCGCTCCAAAATCTCATCCGCACGCGTACGCTCGATCGTCGCTATATCACGCTTGTTCACGGTCACATCGCCATGGAGGAGGGAACCATTAACACTGGTATCGCTCGCTCCACGCGTGATCGCGTCAAGATGGCGGTGTCCGACGATCCTTTTGCGCGTCAGGCCATTACGACCTTTAAGGTGCTCGAGCGCTTTGATTCCACGCGCTTTGACGACGGCTATACGCTTGTGGAATGCCACTTGTTTACGGGTCGCACGCACCAGATTCGTGTGCACATGCGCCATATCAACCATGCCTGCGTGGGCGATCCGCTCTACGGTAAGTGTGATGCGCGCGCCGATCAGGGCCTGACCAGGCAGTTCCTCCATTCCTGGCGTGTGGCGTTCGACCATCCCGTGACGGGGGAGCGTATTGAGTGCCGTGACGAGCTGCCGTGGGACCTTGCGGCGGTTCTGGATGATCTTGCCCCGCGTTCGCTCGGCCGCACTGCTGCCGGTGACGAAATCGTCCCGCAGCTCGGTCTGCTCGAAGCTTAGCCAGTATCAGGTGGTTTCTTGAACTCGGTAAGCCTGCGGTAAGATATACGGTTGTTTACGTAATGCGTTGCTGGGAGCCTGCATGCTCGCCTTTTTACAAACCAACACACCCATCGTGATCTTCAACCAGATTGTCGTCACGCTGCTCACGGTCTGCTTTCTGTACCAGGTGGTCTTCTTTGTCATTGGCGCTCTCCGTGGTGAGGTCGCGCCTCCCAAGGCAAAAAAACTCCACCGTTATGCCTTCTTTATTGCGGCGCATAATGAGGAGGCCGTGATCGCCAACCTCGTTCGCTCCATCAAGGATCAGGACTATCCGTCCGAGCTTATCGAGGTCTTCGTGGTCGCCGATGCCTGCACCGACAACACGGCGCAGCTCGCGCGCGAGGCGGGCGCCATCGTTTATGAGCGCAACGACCTGGCCCGCAAGGGTAAGAGCTGGGTCATGGACTTTGGCTTTGACCGTATCCTTAACGAGTATCCCGATACCTTTGAGGGCTACTTTATTTTCGATGCCGATAACGTCATTTCTCGCGATTACGTGTCCAAGATGAACGATGCCTTTGACCAGGGCTTCCATGTGGTCACGAGCTATCGCAACTCCAAAAACTTCGGCAGCTCCTGGATTTCGGCAGCTAATGCTACGTGGTATCTGCGCGAGGCGCGCTTCCTTAACAATGCGCGTAATATCTGCAAGACGTCCTGCGCTGTCTCGGGTTCGGGTTATCTCATTTCCGCCAGCGTGATCGAAGGCATGCACGGCTGGCAGTTCCACACGCTGACTGAGGACATTCAGTTCACCACGTTCTGCGCCATCCATGGCATCCGCATCGGTTATGCACCGGCGGAGTTTTTTGACGAACAGCCCGTGACGTTTAAGGCTTCCTGGAAGCAGCGCATGCGGTGGACCAAGGGCTTCTACCAGGTGTTCTTTACCTACGGTAAGCACCTGGTCAAGTCGACCTTCCGCTACCATCGTTTTGCCGCCTACGACATGTTTATGACGATCGCCCCGGGTATGCTGCTATCGTTGATCTCGATGCTCGCCAATGCCACGTTCCTGATTGTGGGCGGCCTTTCGCACGGCTTTTTGGCCACCGAGGTCGAGATGCAGGCCTGTGCCGCGTCGCTCATCATGACCTTCGTGATGCTGTATCAGACGTTCTTTATCCTGGCGCTGCTCACGACCATCTTTGAGTACAAGCACATTCACTGCGCGCAAAAGTGGCGCTTGGTGACCAACCTGTTTACCTTCCCGATCTTTATGTTTAGTTATATCCCCATCACGGTGGCCGCACTGTTCCTAAAGGTCGACTGGGTCCCGACGCAGCACGCCGTCAACGTTACCCTCGACGAGGTCATGCAAGGCGCCAAATAACCACCACCAAAACCACCACAAAGGGGACAGGCACCTTTGTGGTGGTTTTTGCGTTTGAGCTGCTGCCCAAGGAGGTGTTCGATGGTTTATATCCCGTTTTGGCTGTGCGCCTTTGTCGGCGCGGCGATTGATACCCGTGAGCGACGCTTTCCCAATGAGCTTGCCGGTGCGTGTGCGGTGGCGGCGTTTGCAGGCGTTTGGCTCGACAAGGGTGTTAACACGTCGCTTGACCACGCCGGTCTTGCGGTCATCGTCTACCTTGCCCTTGTCCTCACTGAGTCACTCTGGCGTCGTGTTCGTCATGCCCCTGGCATTGGCATGGGGGACGCTAAGGCGCTCTTCGCGCTTTGCACGCTCGACCCTATGGGCGGCATCGTGGCATTTGCCGTCGCGCTCCTGGCCCTTGCCCTCTCCTGCCTCTTCACAAAATCGCGCTCCCTGCCTTTGCTGCCGTTTTTGGTGCCGATTTTTGCCATAATCGAGGTCGTGGGCTGCACATTGTAACCGATTGCGCATCCTTCTTAAGGAGCATGCCATGGCAACTAATCAAGAAACTGCCGTCATTAAGGCGCGCATGGATCGTATTCCCTCGGCGTTGTCGCCCGAACTTGTCGAGCGCATTTCCGCCGATCGTGCTTCGGGTGCCGTCAACCCGTATCGTTGCAACGACGACCAGGTCATTCGTCGTATTGATCGCGCTGCCGACAAAGGCACGCTCATGCGACCGGCATTTATGCGCGATACCGAAAAGATTCTTCATCTTCCGGCGTATACGCGTTATGCAGGCAAAACGCAGGTCTTTAGCTTCCGTAGCAATGATGATCTGTCGCGTCGCGGTTTGCACGTGCAGCTTGTCTCGCGCATTGCACGCGATATCGGCCGCGCTCTTGGGCTCAACTGCGATTTGATCGAAGCGATTGGTTTGGGCCACGACTTGGGCCACACGCCTTTCGGCCATGCCGGTGAGCGTTTTCTCAACGATATCTATCACGAGCGCACGGGCCGCTACTTTTTCCATAACGTGCAGTCGGTCCGCGTGCTCGACGCCCTGTATGGCCGCAACGTGTCGCTCCAGACGCTCGACGGCGTGTTATGCCACAACGGCGAGTACGAACAGCGTGTGTTTGAGCTTTCGGACAAGGGTTCCTTTGACCAGTTCGACCGAACCGTCGAGGAATGTATTGCCACAGGCTATAGCGCGATTGAGCACCTGCGTCCCATGACGCTTGAGGGCTGCGTGGTTCGCATCTCGGATATTCTTGCCTACGTGGGGCGTGATCGCCAGGATGCCATTGCGGCAGGCCTGCTGTCACTCGATGCTTTTGACGATGGCCTGGGCGGTGCGTACAACAGCTGGATCCTCACGCATGCCTCCGTCGATATCGTTGAGCACAGCTACGGCAAGCCGCGCATCGAGATGAGCGAGGACCTGTTTGAGGAAATCCGTCGCGCTAAGCGTGAGAACTACGAGAAGATCTATAGCAAGGGCGGCATCGAAGGCGACTCCGAAGCGGAGCTGCGCGAGGCGTTCGAAAAGCTCTATGACCGTTGCCTGCAGGATATAAATGAAGGCGACGAGTCATCCTACATCTTTAAGCACCACATTTCTCGCATTGTGCAGCAGCTTTCCTATTACGACCGTACCTATGCATGGCAGGACGATAAGGACCAAGCCGTGGTGGATTACATTGCGAGCATGACGGACGGCTATTTCTGCGAGCTTACGAGCAAGTTGTTCCCGGGATTGAAGTTTCCGCACCGTACCTATATTAACGAACGGTAGTTCGTATTTATTCGGTATACTGTTCATGGAAAACGTTTTTGACTGATGCACGGGATGGCTATGGACGACCTTTTTTCTGCTTCGACGCGCGAGCGTTCTTTCATGAATGCGCCGCTTGCGGTGCGCATGCGCCCCAGTTCGCTCGACGAGTATGTGGGCCAGCAAAAGGCCGTCGGTAAGGGCTCGTGGTTGCGTGCCGCGATTGAGCATGACGTACTGTCGAGTGTGATTCTGTACGGGCCGGCCGGTACGGGCAAGACGACGCTGGCCCACATTATCGCCAACCATACCAAGAGCGAGTTTGTCGAGGTCAGCGCCGTGACGGGCACCGTAAAGGACTTGCGCCGCGTGATTGACGAGGCCAAGACACGCCTGAATACGTACGACCGTCGCACCATTCTTTTCATCGACGAGATTCACCGCTTCTCTAAGTCGCAGCAGGATGCCCTGCTGCATGCAGTTGAGAACCGTACCGTTATTATGATTGGCGCCACGACGGAGAATCCGTACTTCGAGGTCAACTCGGCATTGTTGTCGCGCGGTCGCGTCGTGGAACTTGAGCATCTTAAAGACGAGGACATCGCCACGCTGATCGAGCGTGCGCTCGAGGCGCCGCAGGGTTTGAACGGCAAGTTCTCGGCCGATGAGGATACGGTTAAGACCATCTGCACCCTGGCTGCGGGCGACGCTCGCTCGGCGCTCACGACGCTCGAGCTTGCGAGTGAGATTGCCGTCACGCGTCCCGATACCGAGGGGACGCCGGCTCCGGCGGCAGGGGAGCCCTATCCCATCACCGTCGATGACGTGAAGATTGCCAACCCGCGCCGCGGTTTTTCGTATGACAAAAACGGTGACATGCACTATGACATTATCAGTGCGTTCATCAAATCCATGCGCGGTAGCGACCCCGATGCCACGATCTACTGGCTCGCGCGCATGATTGACGCGGGGGAGGATCCCAAGTTCATTGCTCGTCGCATTATGATTCAGGCTTCTGAGGACGTTGGCAACGCCGACCCACAGGCGCTTTTGGTGGCGCATGCCGCGTTTAAGTCTGCCGAGGTCATTGGCTATCCCGAGTGCCGCATTAACCTGGCTCAGGCTGCACTCTATGTGTGCCTGGCGCCTAAGTCCAACGCATGCGAGGCTTCGATCGATGCGGCGCTGGCCGATATCCATAGCAGTGGATTGCGCGAGGTGCCCAGCTATCTTCGCGATCGTCACCGTCCCGGCAGCGACGAGTACGGTGTTTACAAATACCCGCACGATTATCCCGAAGGCTGGGTCGATCAGCGCTATTTGCCTGAGGGGTTGGAGCGCGGCGCGTTCTGGCAGCCTGCCGGCCGCGGCTGGGAAGAGTGGCGTGTGGAGCAAAGCGAACGCGACCGGAGCGGTAACGCACCCAAGTAGGTCATTGGCACCACGCACATTCCCTTTGGGTATCTTTCCCCTTCTTTGGGGTACCATGAACAGCGTCTGTATTTCGATTTTTCCGGGAGGCTTGTATGAGTCCCATTCAAATCGCCCTGCTGGTGCTTGCCATTGCCGGCGTGTGGGCCATCGTTGAGCTCGCGCTTACCCTGCGCAAGACCCGCAACGTTGTCGACTCGCTCGATAAGACCGTGAACGACCTCAACAACACCATTGCCGAGGCGCAGCCGGTGGTGGCAAAACTCGACGGCGCTGTCGACGAGCTTACGCCGGCACTTGCCCAGATGGAGCCGTTGCTTAAGTCGAGCAAGACGGCCGTCGATGCCCTTACCTCCAACCTCGTCGAGGTTGAGGCGGTTGTCCGCGATATTTCCGAGGTTACGGGCAGCATGGCCGAGGCCAGCAATGCTGTGTCGAGTGTGACTGATTCTGCGGCAGGTGCCGTTCAGAAACTCTTTAACAAGGTGAAAGCCCCCGCAGCCGACGCCGAGCGCAAGCTTTCCTCTGCGGCCGAAGCCGAGCAGCCGACCGAGCGCGTCCTGATTGGCGAAGCCGGGGACGAGGCCGCCGCGGGCGACGATGATGGCCATAAGACTGTTGGCAAGCCGACTCAGTATTACACCTACACACCCGCCCAGACCTCCGAGGAGTCCTGTGATGAGTAGCGAAGCAACCTGCCCCATTACGCTGACCGTTGCCGGTGACCCACGTCTGGCGCGCCTGGTGCGTATGACGGCCGCCAACGTTGGTGCGCTGTGCTCTATGTCCGTCGATCGCATCGAGGACATTCGTATGGCTGCCGAGGAAGCCTTCATCTTTGGCTGCACGGCGGTTGATTCCAATGACATTACGATCAGGTTCGATGTCGACGAGTCTCATGTTGGCATGACCTTTACCTTTGGTGATCAGGCCACTGTCGACGAGGATGACCAGGCTGCCGTGTATGCCGAGCTCATTTTGGCGAGCGTGTGCGATTCCTACGAAAAGACTGCGGCGCCCCTGACGCTTTCCCTCGATCTCAAGGCGGATATCTAAT
>CAKTWE010000086.1 GCA_934630385.1 uncultured Collinsella sp. | reverse complement strand
TAGCCCGTACCAGATTCGAACTGGTGATCTCCGCCTTGAGAGGGCGGCGTCCTAAACCGCTAGACGAACGGGCCATATGTAGCAAATGCAATGGCTGGGATGGAGGGAGTCGAACCCCCATTGACGGAACCAGAATCCGCTGTCCTGCCATTAGACGACATCCCAATGACTGCATCGCTGCGCTCGGCTGTGCCTTTGCGCAAGAAAGAAATATACGGGAAGATCCGTCGTGACGCAAGCCCCAATTTTGACTTTTTTGAAATTCAGCCAAATTGGCCCGATTTAGTCCGACCCGTGAAGGACCTGTGGAGCTAGCCGCCGCACACGAAGGGCAGAACGCCGCGAACGGTAGCCGTCGACCGTTGGCAGATTCTATCGCGAAAACGATAGCACCAGGTAACACAATCGAAGTGACAATAATCGCGTAGACATCGAGGCGCTATGGACGAAGAGTTGGATTACCTATGGGAGACCTTGGGGCTCGAGATATCCGCCGGACCTTGGCCCGACCGGGACAAAATCCACCCCACGCTGCGTCCCGCCATCACGGTGATGCAAGCGGAGTACCGTCACGCCTCGTTTTTAATTATGCGGACGTCATGGCACGCGGCGCTCCCCGACCTCAAGCGCATCCAGGCAAGCCTCGTCGAGCTGTCCGGCATGCCGACCGTCATATCCGAGACGAACCTGGAGCGGCGGCAGCGCGAGCGCCTGCAGCGGCAACGGATTCCGTTTATCTGCCCCGGCGTTCAGGCATACCTACCCTTTATGGACGAAGAGTACTGGAGCGACACGCCCGACAAGCACGTAAAGATCTACGACCCACACGAATGGGCGCAGCTGGAGGACTGACTGGGGCAGGCCCGCCGGCGGAAAGTGCGTCCCAGATTTCAAGCTCAAGTTGGGGCGCAGTTTCCCGTAGAGCCTCCAACCGGAAACCGTGTCCCAGAATCAGCGCTCAAACTGGGACGCACTTCCCGCAGCTGCTACAGCAGCGCCTCGGTCCAGGCCGCTTCCTTAAAGCCAGGAATCGCAAAGTCGTCGCCCACCAGCAGCGGGCGCTTGACCAGCATGCCGTCGGTCGCCAGCAGCTCGTAGCACTCCTGATCCGTCATGCCTGCGTCCAGGCGCGCCTTCAGGCCCAGCTCTCGATATTTCATGCCCGACGAGTTAAAGAAGCGTCGTACCGGCAGCCCCGAACGAGCAATCCAGGTCGCAAGTTCATCGGCCGCGGGATTGTCCGTAACGATATCGCGATCGACGTACTCAACCCCATGTTCGTCCAGCCATGCCTTGGCCTTTTTACACGTCGAGCACTTGGGATATTCAACAAACAACACTGCCATGGGGATTCCCTTCTTAGAAAAGACAAGTGTCTGGCAAACAGCGCATCGATGGCCATCTGCGACCGATGCCGATATTGTAGCCAGCGCCGACGTACAGGCAGTCGCGGTTTTCCATTTTGAGGTTAACGTCTCGTATGGGCGCCACAACGGATGTTGGCGCCCATCCACATCCAAAATGTTCGAATCACGGCCCCAACAGAACACGGCGCCCCTACCCCATCTCGCGCATCCAGCGATCGAATGTCCCCACGCACACACCCAGACGTTTGGCCGCCTGGCTCCGCGTGATAGCGCCCTCCTCGTAGGTCGTCCGCACGAGTTCAAACTGCGGAGGGCGCGGCTTACGAGGCCGACCAAAACGTACGCCTCGGGCCTGCGCCGCCGCGATCCCCTCGGCCTGGCGCTGATGGATGTTTTCTCGCTCCACCTGTGCCACGTAGCTCAGCAGCTGCAAAACGATATCCGCAATCAGCGTGCTTGTCACGTCGGGCGCCCCGTTGCCCCTGGCGCGCGTGTCGAGCAACGGCATGTCCAGCACCACGATGGCAGTGCCGAGCTCTTTGGTTATGCGCCGCCATTCCTCGAGAATCTCGCTATAGTTGCGACCCAGCCGATCGATAGAAAGCACCACCAGCACGTCCCCATTCCTCAGCGCGCGCAACAGCTCACGATAGCGTGGGCGGTCGAAGTCCTTGCCGCTGGCGTGGTCGGCAAAAATGTTCTCCGGCTCCACGCCATAGGCGCTCAGCGCATCCAGCTGCCGATTCAGATTTTGGTCGCGCGAGCTCACGCGCGCATATCCGTATGCCGTTGCCATGTCATCCCCGCTCTCTCGTGAACCTGCCAAAAAGGGACAGGTTTATTTTGGTAGGTTTTATCTCCCATATCGCAGGCGGAAGGGCAAACGAGCGCATGGCCAGACAATCGAACAGCCACATAAAAAAGGGGCGGCCCAAAAAGACCGCCCCGTTCTCTATCAGCCACCAAGCCCCAGCTAGTGGATAAGCTTAAAGTCCAGATGTCCACGCGTGGTATTGACGCGCGAAACCTCGATGACCACGCGCTGCCCCAGCTCATAGCGGGTCCCCGTGTCGGCACCTGTGAGCGTGAGCGCGTCCTCGTCAAACTCGAACCACTCGTTGCCCAAGCTCTTAATTGAAACCAGGCCCTCGACCTGCGTCAGATCCAGGCGTACGAACAGGCCCATGTTGCTGACCCACGAGACCGTTCCGGCATAGCGCTCGCCCAGGCGATCCTCGTAGTACTGGGCAATCTTGATCTTTTGCGTCGCATGGCTGGCGGCATCGGCCGCACGCTCCGCATCGCTGCACGCACGGCAAATCTGCGGCAGAATGCGCGGCAGGGACTCGCGACCTTTACCGATGAGCCGGGGCGTGCGTACCAAGGCGTCCTTGCCGCCCAGCTGCTCATAGGCCAGCTGCAGCTTGAGCACGCGGTGCACCACCAAATCGGGATAGCGGCGGATAGGACTCGTAAAGTGGCAGTAGCACGGCGCGGCAAGCGCAAAGTGGCCCTCGTTGCGCGGCTTGTACAGTGCGCGCTGCATGCTGCGCAACAGCAGCGTGTTGACAAGCGGCGCGTTGGCCGTGCCAGCCGCGGCATCAACCGCCGCCTGCAGCTCATCGGGACTTCCCAGGGCAATACCAGCCGCGCGGCGATCATCGATGATGCCCAGCTGCGCCAGCGCCACGGCGGCGCCGTGCAGGCTATCGGGACTGGGATCATCGTGCACGCGATAGCAAGCCTCAATGTCGCGGTCGGCCAGCCACTCGGCCACGCACTCGTTGGCGAGCAGCATGGCCTCCTCGATCAGCGACGTGGCGCACGAGCGCTCGCGGGCCACGATCTGCACGGGCACACCGTCCTCGTCCAAGAGCGCGCGGATCTCGGCCGTATCAAAGTCGACCGAACCGCGCGCGCGACGAATGCGGCGGCGGAGCTCCGCAAGCTCGTTGGCGGCAACCAAAAAATCACCGAGGTCGACGTTATAGCCGCGGGCTGTCTCCTCGCATGCAAGCCCACGCTCAAGCGCCTCCTCGCGCGAGGCCTCGGCAGCCGCAACATCCTCGGCGGCACCCTCCAGCACCGAATACTCCACCGCGCCGGCACGCACCAGCAGCGCCTCGGCGCCATCATAGTCCATACGCACGCGCGAGCGAATCACGCTGGGATACGGGTCGTACTGGCGCACGTGGCCCTGCGCGTCGAGCTCAATGTCGACGGTAAACGCCAAGCGGTCCTCGTTGGGACGAAGCGAGCACAGGTCATTAGACAGACGCTCGGGCAGCATAGGGAGTACACGATCGGCAAGATACACCGACGTCGTGCGATGACGAGCCTCAAGATCGATATGCCCGTCCCACGCCACATAGTGCGAGACGTCGGCGATGTGGACGCCCAGCTTATAGCCACCCTCGGGCGTGCGCTCCAGCGAAATGGCATCGTCAAAGTCGCGCGCGTCGACCGGGTCAATCGTGATGACAAAGCGGTCGCGCAGGTCGCGGCGAAGCGGATCCTTGAGCGCCGCGGACACGTCAAGCGAAAGCGCCTCGGCCTCGGCAAGTGCGGCCTCGGGGTAGCTGTCGGTATAGCCATAACGCGCCATCACATACTGAACGCCCAAATCGGGCGCGTCATCACCGCCAATGCGGCGATCGATCGTCACCGTGCCCGATTCCAGACGCGTCGGATACGTTAGAATGCGCGCAACGACAATATCGCCAGGATGCACGTCCAAGCGTTCGGCAGAAGTGTCCTCGGGCAAAATAAAGAAGTCGGCCTTCAGGCGCGAATCGAGCGGCTCGATCACCCCGAGCGGGCCGGCAATCTGGTAGGTACCTACCACGCTTATGGCTGCACGTTCGACGACGCCTTCAATCACGGCGCGACGCTCACCGTGCGGGCTGTTCTTAATGCTCACGGCAACGGTATCGCCATCCATGACCTCGCGCTTGCCGCGGCCCATGACCTTGTAGTCGCCGTTTTCGGTTATGACATAGGCACTGTGCTCATGGAGCTGCACGCGGCCAGTCAGGCTCGGACGACGCTCGCTGCGCACCGGCCCGCGCTTATTGCGAGCTCCACGCTTATGCTTGTTATTGCGCCCCATAGCGCCTCCTTGCTATCGATTGCCGTTTACATCCCAAGAGTCTACCCAAATGATCCCCAGGGGATCAAAAAACGGGCCGTCCCAAAAGGAACGACCCGTTGGAAGGAACGAATTCCAAACACGCCTACACGCGCAGGTAGCGGCGCATGGCGATGGCGGAACCAAAGAGACCGATAATGACGCCGACCAGAATCAGCGCAGCGTAGGTCACCAGGTAGTACTGCATCGGCAGGGCAAACGACATCCAGCCGATACTCTCCTGCAGACGCGGAACCATAAGGTTGCGCAGCAGCTCCAGCGCGCCGATGGAAAGCAGCGAGCCCAAGATGGCCTGCAGCACGCCCTCGGTAATGAACGGCCCGCGAATAAAGCCGTTGCTGGCGCCCACCAGGCGCATGATCGCGATCTCGCGGCGACGCGCCGTAATGGACAGGCGAATCGTGTTGTTGATAAAGATGAACGCGATAAAGGTCAGCAGGCCAACGAGCACCACAGCGGCGATGCGGATGTAATTGGTCACCTGGAACAGGCGGCTCACTTCCTCCTGGCCGTACAGCACGCTCGCGTTGGCGTCACCGTCGTCCGCGATCTTCTGGAAGTCGGCGTTCTTCTTGAGCTTCTTTGCCGTGCTCTCGACCTGAGACGGGTCATCCATCTCGATCGCGAACGAAGCCGGCAGCGGGTTCTGGCCGTCGAGCGCACTCATGGTGGCATCGGCATTACCCGACATCTTGCTCGTGTACTCGGCCAGCGCGTCGTCCTTGTCCTTATAGGTCACGGACTTCACATTGCTCCACGTCTTGAGCTCGGCCTCAAAGGCCTGAACGTCTGCCTGATCGGCGTCATCGCTAATAAAGGCGTTAATGACAACCTGATCCTCGACAGTGCCGATCACGGAGTTCAGCATCGCGGAACCCATGATGAACAGGCCGATGATAAACAGCGAAAGGAAGATCGTGATGACGGCGCCGAGCGAGGTGGTCCAGTTACGGAAGAAGTGGCTCATTGCCTCTTTGAGCGAGTAGCCCACGTTAGTTGGTGCCATAGTTGCCGTAACCTCCCCTCTCCTGGTCGCGGATTACGTGGCCGCCCTCGAGGGCGATCACGCGGCGGTGCATGCTATCGACCATCTCGCGGTCGTGCGTAGCGACGATCACGGTGGTGCCGGTGCGGTTAATGCGCTCGAGCAGCTTCATGATGCCCAGCGAAATCGCCGGGTCGAGGTTGCCCGTGGGCTCGTCGCAGATCAGCAGCGGCGGGCGGTTGACCATAGCGCGGGCAACGGCAACGCGCTGCTGCTCGCCACCGGAAAGCTGATCGGGCAGCGAGTCCATCTGATCGGCCAGGCCGACCAGACGCAGCACCTCGGGAACCTGGCTGCGAATGACACCCTTGGGCTTGCCGATGCACTGCAGGGCAAACGCCACGTTTTCGTAGGCGGACTTTTGAGGCAGAAGCTTAAAGTCCTGGAACACGGCGCCAATCTGACGGCGCAGGAACGGAACCTTGCGGTTCTTGATCTTCATGAGGTCCTGGCCGGCGACCAAAATGCGACCGCTCGTGGGCTTGACGTCGCGGTTGAGTGTCGACAGCAGCGTGGTCTTACCCGAGCCGGAGTGGCCGACCAAAAAGACGAACTCGCCCGGATAGATCTCGATATTGATGTCATCGAGCGCGGGTTTGTTGGGCTGTGCCGGATAGATTTTGGTGACGTGCTCCATAAGGATGACGGGCTCGACACCGGCCTGCCTGGCCATCTTCTTGCGGCTGGCCTGCGGGTCGACAGGCGCAAACACCGACGTGAAGTCGGGGTTGTTGAGTGCGTTGTCGAGGCTTGCGACCTCGGCAGCCTGATCGCGCTCGACCACGGGTACAGCGGGCTGCGTGGGGTCGGGAATGCCGGCAAAAAGACCGGACTGCGCGGGCTGCGGCGCAGGAGTCGCAGAAGCCATGGGGTCGGGAATGCCGGCCATGGTGGGCTGCGGTGCGACAGCGCTCGCCTGAGGCTGAGCCACGCGGGCAGTCACCGTCTGGACGGGCTCAAAGCCCGCCGCACCGGAAAGCGCGACATCGTTGGTAGGGTTGTAGGCAAAGGGATCTGATGCCGGCTGTGCCTGACCTGCCGGCTGCGGGGGGATCGGGCTAAACAGCTGATCCTCTGAATCCGGAGTGGCGAAACGGTTACCCGCGACGCTCGGATGCGTCTTGGGGGTGTCATCGCCCGCACCGGAGGTACGGAAGTGGTTACCCACTGGTGCTCCTTATCATCGTGCGTTTAAACTACATGAGCGCTTTGTATTTTAGCAGGATTGCCTTTGCTGCACATAAGAAGCATGGCGAGCTTTGGGATCTCACCGGCCGGACACAGGGTTACCTCCCAAATCGTCCTCGGACATGTCGGAGCCCCCGCTGCGCACTACGTGCGGCGGGGACTCCTCCGTCCTGCG
>CAKTWE010000085.1 GCA_934630385.1 uncultured Collinsella sp. | reverse complement strand
CCATTCTAACAAATATGCAATTCACCTGCGCAAATGCAAAGCATACGATAACCAGCGAAAACCACGTGGGTCGATTAATGGGAGCGGCCCACCGGGAGGCACAAGAAGGGAAGTTCCTATGAGCAATTGGCTTAAGCTCGAGGGCGATGTCTGCGCCGTGACCGGCGCGCTCGGCGGTATGGGCGCTGAGATCTGCCGCGAGTTCGCCCGCAACGGCGCCAACGTCGTCCTGCTCGACCTGGACGAGGAAAAGGTCAAGGCCGCAGCCGCCGACCTCGCCGCCGAGTTTGGCATCCACGCCGAGGGCTACAAGATGAACGCCACCGACGAGGCCGAGGTTCAGGCCGCCGTCGACGCCACCATCGCCGACTTCGGCCGCGTCGACGTCCTCGTCAACACCGCCGGTATCCTGCGTTTCGCAGCCATGGAAGACCTGCCGCTGAGCGACTGGGAGCAGGTGCTCAACGTCAACCTCACCGGCTACTTCATCACCTCGCAGCGCTTTGGTCGCGAGATGATCAAGGCCGGTCAGGGCCGCCTGGTGCACATCTCGACCGTCGCCAGCCACTCCCCCGAGACGTTCTCGGGCGTGTACAGCTCCACCAAGGCGGGCGTCAACATGATGTCCAAGATGCTCGCCGCCGAATGGGGTCCCTACGGCGTGCGCTCCAACTGCGTCGAGCCCTGCTTCGTTAAGACCCCCATGTCGGCCAACTTCTACGCCGACCCCGAGGTCGAGAAGAGCCGCAGCCGCCTCATCGCCACGCGTCGCATCGGCGAGGTCAACGATATCGCCAACGCCGTCATGTTCCTGGCGTCCAAGCGCTCGGACTTTACCACCGGCGACGCCATCAAGGTCGACGGCGGCTTCTCCAACATGATGGGCGACCTCACCGCCAAGCCCGGCGGCCGTCGCGCCTATGCCGACAACTACCTTAAGAACAAGGGCGTCGAGCTTTGGTCCGATGAGTCCGGCGTCGCCAAGCCGACTGACCAGTAAACCAACCTAACAGGGAGGCCCGCGGATACGCCCACTCCTCCCCCGCATCGATTAGAAAGAGTCCCATGGCTTCCACCAACTCCAACAAGGGTCGCGCCGTCGTGCTTTCCGCCGCGTGCGTCACCATGTTCTTCATCAGCTCCATCGCGCTTTATTCCGTCGTGAGCAAGAACCTGCTCGCCGTCTACCCCGAGTGGTCCAGCGCTCTCACCTGGGCCTTCCCGGTCTTTCAGACCATCATGGCCGTGACGGGCATCTTCGCCGGCCGCATCTCCGATAAGATCGGCCCGCGCAACGTCGTGATCGCTGCCGCCGTGTGCTACGGCGTGGGCTGGTTCATGTCCGGCACCGTCACCGAGCCGTGGCAGTTCTACCTGTGGTTCTCGCTCGTCGCCGCCATCGGCAACGGCCTAGGCTACAACCCCGCGCTCACCACCGGCCAAAAGTGGTTCATCGACAAGAAGGGCCTCGCCTCCGGCATCACCCTGGCCGCCTCGACCGCCGGCCCCGCCGTACTGTCCCCGGTGCTCGCCTCGCTGCTCATCCCGAGCCTGGGCATCTTTGGCGCCCTCAAGGCACTCGGCGTCATCTTCTTTGTGACGATTGCCGCCTCCGCCCTGTTCCTGAAGGCCCCCGAGGCCGGCTGGCTGCCCGAAGGCTTCGAGGCCCCCAAGGGTGGTGCACACGCCGGCACCTTCGGCGACCTCACCCCGGGCGAGATGGTCAAGACCCCGCGCTTCTGGGTCCTCATCGTCACCTTCGCCTTTGCCGCCACCGCGGGCACCCTGCTCGTGGGCAAGGTTGCCTCCATCGCCGCCGTCCAGCTCTTCGCCGACCCCACGTGCGCCGCAGCTGTCGCCCTCGGCGGTGTGGTGGTCTCCGTCAACACCTGCGCCAACCTGGTCGGTCGTCTGTCCTTTGGCCAGATCATCGACAAGCTCGGCGCCTACAAGTCGCTGCTCATCAGCCTTGTCGTCACCATCGTCGCGCTCGTCATCATGTCGATGAGCTTTACGCAGAGCATGTTCTTTGTGGCGCTCGCCCTGCTCGGCTTTAGCTTTGGCGCCCTGCTCGTCATCTACCCGCCGCTCACCGGTGGCGCCTTTGGCACCAGCAACATCGGCGTCAACTACGGCATCATGTTTTTGGGTTACGCCGCCTCCACCTGGATCAGCCAGCCCATCACTGCCGTGCTGTATCACGCCGAGGCCGGCAGCGCCGCCTACCAGCAGTCCTTCTACGGTGCCATCGTGATCGCCGCCATCGCCGTCGTGCTCACCGTCTACATGATGGTCTCCGACAGCAAGAAGAAGTCCGCCTAGTTTTGCTTGACGCGGCAAGGGCCGTCCTCTTGCCGCATTCCACCGGTCACCAGTATTAAGGAGTCGAAATGTCTGAGCTCAATCCCGTCCGCATTGCCGTTATCGGCGCCGGCGCCATGGGCCGCAACCACATCCGCTTTGTCACCGAGGAGCCCGAGGCCGAGCTCGTCGCCATCGCCGACGCCTTTGAGGGCGCCCGCGCCACGGCCGAGGCCGCCGGCGTGCCGTTTTACACCAATCCCGCCCAGATGATGGACGAGGTCAAGCCCGAGGCCGTCATCATCGCCACCCCCAACGACCTGCATCTGGGCGTTGCCCGCGAGGCCGTGAAGCGCAACATCGTGCCGCTGGTCGAAAAGCCGATCTCCAACGACCTCGAGGATGCCCAGGCCTTCGCCGCCGAGGCCGAGACCGCCGGCGTGCCCGTGCTCGTGGGCCAGCACCGTCGCCACAACCCCTTCGTCAACAAGGCCAAGGAGATCATCGAGTCCGGCGAACTGGGAAAGCTCACCGTGTCGAGCTTCCACTACATGATCTATAAGAATGACGAGTACTTCGATGTCGAGTGGCGCCGCAAGAAGGGTGCCGGCCCGATCCTGGTTAACCTGGTTCACGACGTCGACCTGCTCCGCTACCTGCTGGGCGAGCCCGTCGCCGTCCAGGGCATGCAGTCCAGCGCCGCCCGCGGTTTTGAGACCGAGGACTCCGCCGTGGTCAACATCCGTTTTGCCGACGGCGCGCTCGCGAGCATGACCATCTCCGACGCCACCGCCAGCCCTTGGAACTGGGAGGCAACCGCTCGCGAGGACCCGCAGTACCGCCCCTTCGACGCCGACGCCTACTTTATCGGCGGAACCTTGGGCGCCCTTTCGCTGCCCCGCCTGCACCAGTTCTCCTACGACGGCGCCTCCAACTGGCACAAGCCGCTGCAGATGGAGATCCCGGCCGTGGACCCGGCGCTGCCGCACAAGATGCAGCTCAAGCACTTTGTGAAGGTTGTCCGCCGCGAGGTCGAGCCCGTCGTGACCCCCGCCGACAACGTCAAGACGCTCACGCTTCTCAACGCCATCAAGGAGGCCGCCGAGACCGGCCAGCTCGTCGAGCTGTAACGCCTTGAGAGCGGCCGCGGCAGAAACCCCATGCCGAGTATCTCGGTCCGCCACAAATAAGCCCCTCTTCTTTGCCCCGCGAGCAGCCTCCTGCCCGCGGGGCATTTTGCTACGTTGCCAATGATTTTTCTGGGGCGGGGGACTTTTTGCACCTTAGCCTGATTCGTTCGCCACGAAATGTGCCTATCTACTACGTTTAACCGATCGCCCTCAACCATGCCAAATTTCGCGGAATAAAAACCGCAGGTAGACGAGTTGCGCATTTTCGGAAAACCGGGGGATGGTCGACCCACACGGTTCAAACGTAGTAGATAGACCGCTTTCGTGGTTCCGCGCCAAAACAGTCTTTTTTGGGCGAAGTGGCAGGTGGTATCCTTGGTAGCCCTGTGCTGCAAACGCACCTTAAACGCAAGGAGTCCCATGGATCTTATCGCCCAGCTCGCCCGCGAGCTCAACCTTAAGGCCGCCAACGTCGAGGCGGCTGTCAAGCTCATCGACGAGGGCAACACCATCCCCTTTATCTCGCGCTACCGCAAGGAGGCCACGGGCGGCATGGATGACGTCGCCCTGCGCGCCCTCGACGAGCGCCTGTCATACCTGCGCAATCTTGAGCAGCGCAAAGAGGACGTCATTCTGCTCATCGACGCCCAGGGCAAGCTCACGCCCGAACTCGAGCAGCAGATTCGCGAGGCCACGCAGCTCCAGCGTGTCGAGGACCTCTACAAGCCCTACCGCAAAAAGCGCATGACCCGCGCGCAGAAGGCCCGCGAGGCCGGCCTGGAGCCACTCGCCAACATGATCATCATGCAGGCTTCGGCCAAGGGCAGCGCGCTCGACGCCGCCGCGGACTACGTCAACGAGGAGGCCGGCTTCGACACGCCCGAGAAGGCGCTCGCCGGCGCCGCCGACATCGTGGCCGAGACGGTGGCCGAAGATCCCGAGAACGTCGCCGACCTGCGCGCCTTTACGCAAAACACCGCCGACATCGTCGTCGAGGCCACCGACCCCGCCGAGAAGACCCCCTACGAGCCCTACTACAACTTTGACGAGCCGTTGCGCCGTATACCCAACCACCGCGTGCTGGCTATCGACCGCGGTGAGCGTGAGGGCAAGCTCCGCGTGCGCGTGAACGTCGACGGCGCTGCCGCTACGGCACGCCTCGGCAGCCGCTGGCCCCGTCGCCAGGGCGTGTTTGCTCCCGTCTTTAATGCCGCCATCGCTGACGGTTACAAGCGCCTCATGGCCCCCTCGCTGGAGCGCGAGGCCCGCGCCAAACTCACCGTTCGCGCCCAGACCGAGGCCATCAACGTCTTTGCCAAGAATCTCGAAGGCCTGCTCTCGGCGCGCCCCGTGCGCGGCGCCCGCGTACTCGCGCTCGATCCGGGCTACCGCACCGGCTGCAAGGTCGCCGTCATGGACGAGACCGGCAAGCTGCTCGACCACGGCGTGGTCTACCCCACCAAGCCGCGCCACGACGTCGCCGGCACCAAGCGCGAGCTCGCCCGCCTCGTCAAGAAGGACAGCGTCAACACCATCGTCATCGGCAACGGCACCGCCAGCCGCGAGACCGAGGAAGTCGTCTCGGAGTTTATTGCCGAGCAGGCGCCCAGCCTTCGCTACACCATCGTCAACGAGGCGGGCGCGTCGGTGTACTCCGCCTCCGAGCTCGCGAGCCAGGAGTATCCCGATCTGGATGTCACCGTGCGCGGCGCCATGAGCCTGGGCCGCCGTCTGCAAGACCCGCTGGCAGAGCTCGTCAAGATTCCGCCCCAGTCCATCGGCGTTGGCCAGTACCAGCACGACCTTGACCAGGCCGAGCTTTCGCGCACCCTGGGCCACGTGGTGGAAGACGTCGTCAACCGTGTGGGCGTCGACGTCAACACCGCGAGCGCAAGCCTGCTGGGCTACGTGTCGGGCATTACGCCGAGCGTAGCCAAAAACATCGTGGCCTACCGCGAGGAAAACGGCGCCTTTACCGATCGCCGCCAGCTCAAGAAGGTCCCCAAGCTGGGACCCAAGGCGTACCTCAACGCCGCAGGTTTCCTGCGCATCAGCGGCGGCAAGAACCCGCTTGACGCGACAAGCGTCCACCCCGAAAGCTACGAGGTGGCCACGGCCGTCCTGGAGCGCGCCGGCGTTGCGGCAAGCGAGCTCAGCCGCGGCGGCGTGCCCGATATCGAGCGCCGCCTGGGCAGCATCTCGGCGCTGGCAAGCGACCTGGACTGCGGCACCCTGACGCTCATCGACATCGTCAACGAGCTCAAGAAGCCCGGTCGCGACCCGCGCGACGACGCGCCCGAGGTGGTCTTTAGCCGCTCGGCGCTTTCCATCGACGATCTGGAGCCCGGCATGGAGCTCAAGGGCACGGTGCGCAACGTCGTCGACTTTGGCGCCTTCGTCGACGTGGGCGTGCACCAGGACGGCCTCGTGCATATCTCCAAACTGGCCAACCGCTTCGTCAAGCACCCGAGCGACGTGGTGCGCGTCGGCGACACGGTCAAGGTGTGGGTGGAAAAGGTCGATCGCGACCGAAAGAAGATCTCCCTCACCATGGTTCAGGGGAAGTAAGCCGTCAAAGCAAGGGTACCCCCTGCAGCGACGTGCAAAATCGCGAGTATTCTGCAATTTCCGCCGCTCCGAACGCCCCTCAGAGGCAATAACGTCAAAAACAGCCCCCGTTTTAGCGTCATCAGAGCCAAAACGGGGGCTGTTCCGTGCTTCGGTTAACTGGTAAAAGCCTTTACCTTGCTGAATACTCTCAATTTTGCACGGCGCAGGCGGGGGTACCTTTGTCCACGGCAGAATATGGAAGCCAATCACCAACCTACCGGCAAGCTCGTGTCGGCAGCCCCGGCCTTTCCTTTGCCTAGCGCGACCCTCGCGGAGCGCGTGAGCGATAGGGAAAGGAAAGGCCGGGGCGAACAACCCGCGGCGCAGCCAGTGTTCGCGTTACGGCAGGATATGGAAGCCGAGCGTCGCGATATCCTTGGCAAAACCGCGGACGGTGTCGAGCGAGACCTCGTACGGGTCGCGACCGATGTTCTTGCGCTTGGCCAGGATGCTGTTGGGCACCGTGATGATCTGGCAACCGCAGGCCTCGGCCTGGTAAATATTGATGAGCTCGCGTGTGGACGCCCACAGGACCTCGCAGTTGGGCTTGGCGGCGGCCTTCTTGACCGACTCCGTCATAAACGGAATGGGATCGACGCCGGTGTCGGCGATGCGGCCGGCAAAGAGCGAAATGATGGACGGCGTCTCGGCGTCAACGGCGTCGACCATCTCATCGACCTGCTCGGGAGTAAAGATGGTGGTAACGTTGACCTTGATGCCGTCGGCCGAAAGCTTGCGCACCAGCTCGCCGGTGGACTCGCCCTTGGTAGTCACGCACGGAATCTTGACGTAGACGTTATCTGCCCAGGTAGCGATCTCGCGGGCCTCGACCTCCATGGTCTCGACGTCGTCGGCAAAGACTTCAAACGAGACGGACACATCGGTGATGTGGGCCAGGACCTCCTTGGCAAACGTGCGGTAATCCGTCACGCCGCCCTTCTTCATAAGGGACGGG
>CAKTWE010000084.1 GCA_934630385.1 uncultured Collinsella sp. | reverse complement strand
GTGGGCCACGACCCCGACCAAGCCTTGGTGGTCCACTTGAACATTACGAACTGGAGTATCACATCGACATCGACGTCTGCACCTACACGCAGTCGCGGAAGCTGGTGTCCATCTGCCTTCTCGTACCCAATGAACAGCGTGAGGGATGCGGCGCCGCGCACGGCAGACGAAGCGACGCCTGCAACGCCGGCGCCAAAGGTGACGGCGAGCCCGATTTGGATGGTGAATGAGCCCGAGGTGTTTGAATAGTCGAGCGAAATGTTTTTAAAAAACGCCGCGCCGCTACCGTGCGTGTGGGCGCCTACGGCGAGCGCCAGCTTCGCCAGCACCCAGGGGTTGACGTTTAGGAAAAACGGCACCGGTCCCAAGGTGAACTGCTCGGTCCAATTGAGGTCGGTTCTTACCTGGAAGAGGGCCTTAATATTGCCGTATGCGGGGTCGTTGTTGTCGCCCCAGGTTTTGCCCACCCAATCGTAGGCGAGCGATCCGTACAGCTGCGTGGCGATATCCATCGTAAACAGCGGTGTGCAGTGGTGACGAAGCAGCTTGGTATTTCTTGGATCGGTGCCTGAACCGGCACTCATACTTTTGTACTGATTCCACTTCCCCTCCATCTCGTCGAGGTAGCGGTTTGCCTGCTTGGCGCCCGACTCGCGCGGTGACTTCTTCCAGTACTCCGGATCCGGATTGCCCGAATCGTTCATGTAGCCGACCGGTTTGTATCCTCCGCCAAACAGCACGTATCCGGCAAAAGAGAAATCGAACAAAATGGGGAACGAGGGCATCCAGCACGTGAACTTATTGCCGCCGATGCCGGGAAACGCCGCCGGGAAATCAAACGGAGTGATCTCTTGGTCCATGGTAGTGGGGACGATAGTGGTCGAGCCCGATTCTGCCTTTGCGGCCGGCGCGGTGACAACGGCCATGGGGGAGGAGAGCGTATAGGTCTTGCCCTGGTAGTCGAGGACAAAGCGCAGCTTGCATCCTTCCTCCAGAAGGCTCGATGCCGCAACGAGGAACTTGTCTTCGAGTGTGAACGTCGCCAGATTATCCGCGCCCGATGCGCTGGCCTTGACTTGGCCAATCTGCGTGACGGTTTCGGATGAGCTGCCCGCAGCGGGCATCACTTTATTGATATGCAACGTTGCCTGCCCGCCCTGCGGCAGATGAGCCTGCACGGTAAAAGCATGCGTGTCGGGTTGGTCGTTTGCTGCTTCATTCGCTGGCACTGCCATAAACGTGGCGTCGGCGTACTGGATGTCCCATTCGTCGAATGTGAGCTGTCGAAAGTACGGCTCGCCATCGGAGAGCGGACGTGTGGGTGCGGTTATGGCGGTGCCGCCCTGGATACGCGCAAGGGGAATCTCGACATCGCGGTAGCCCGCCATGCTAATGGAGATGCCGCCGTTAAAGTCGTACGCGTCGAGAAGCGTTGCTTCGTCCACGTAGCCTTCCGAAAGCGAGGCAATCTCAAAGATGGCGGTGCCTTCGTCATCGGTCGTGGCGGCGAGCTGCTTGCCTGCGGCGTAGCGCGACGTGAGCGTGATCTTGGCGCCTGCGATAGGCGTATTCTTGTTGGCGACGTCGACCACCACCACGCCGAACATGGTGCGCGAGAGCACCAGGACCTTGAAGGGGTCTTCTTCGTCGGCATAGGCCGCGGTGGGCGTGAACGGCAGCAGGAAGGCGTTTTCGCTTCCCGGCACGCGAGGCAACATAATGCTCGCTAGTGAGGACGCTCCAGCAACAAGTAACGAACGGCGATCAAGCATCTTGGGCTCCCATCCCGCAAATATCGGTGGAAATAATCCAATTTTGCGAGAAGGCGCCCCGTGACGGTAGTGCCGTTCAAGGGTCAAAATGTCCAAATTGATCGAGCGAAGCGCCGGGCTCCGGAACGCGTTCGATGCGCTTGGCAGCCCGGTCGCTAATGCAGCATATGCGCGACCAGCTCCGCGCGCGTGCCGATGCCAAGCTTTGCATACACACTGGATAGGCGGTTTTTGACGGTGCCCGGCGATACTCCCATATGGCGTGCGATTTCGGCGTTGGTCCATCCGCGGCAGGCGAGCATGGCCATGGTGAATTCCGTGGTCGTTAGATCGTCGGCCACGTCCTCGCCCGAATCGGGGTTGTGGATGCGCCGCCAGCCGTAGCTGAAGCGGTACGTGATCTCGATGATGCGTGCGAAGTCGTCAGGGTATTGCGTTTTTAGGCATGCCTCGATGAGCCCCTGTAAAAGGCCGTGGTGCTCGCCAATGAGCTCGATAAGGCCGTCGGGGCGCGCAATATTCCAAGCGGCTCCAAAATGCGCTTTTGCGGCGTCGATGTCCTTGAGGCTCATGCATGCCATGGAAGCTGCCAAGTGCAGGAACAGTTCCGAGATGGGGTAGCTTCTCTGTTTCATAATCAGGGCGTTTTCCGCCATGCCCAGGCTGCGGCCGTATTCGCCGCGCAGATATAAGGCGTGCGCCATCACGTAGCTGGCGAACAGGCGCAGGCCTTCGGGCAGATGCGCCGCAAGCGGATAAAACTCTTCGGCGGAATACGGGGAAGGCAAGTGCAGCAGGACGCTCGCGGCCGAGGCGAACAGGATATGCGTGGCGTGGACGGCGGGTGATTCCTCGTCGGCCGGCGTATCGAGGATGCCAGCAAGGCAACGGCGGGCATCGGCGATACGGTTAAGCGACAGACTGGCATATCCGCAGATAAAGCATGCGGAATAGCGCAGTGCGGGGTCGGTGGCGTCAAGATAGGGGCGTGCTGTCTTGGCGGCGAGTGCGGCCTGTCCGCGAAAGTACAGCGCTTCTGCCGTGGCGATGGCGCGTGAATCGGGGTCGGAAATGCCTGCAACCGCAGCGTCAATCTGCCCCGGCACAAAGGCAGTGCACATCAACGGCATGGGAATGCGCGGGTAGCTATCGCAGTCCATCTTCCATCTCCCATCGGGTGGCAACAATGCAGCAATTGTACTCCTGTTGCTTGGGACTGGAATTAGTGGGTATCGCCTACGATGATGCCGAACGAATAAAGGGAGGTTCCCGGCATCTGCCGCGTGTGCTACGACCTCACGCCCAAGCCCGTTGGCACGGTGGAGTGGGAGTAAGCTTCTACTCTTTTGGGCGAATTACATTGACGGAGAGGGGTCCCGCGCAAACGTGTGCGGGACCCCTCTCGTTTTACTGTTCGGTTAACGCTGCGGATCGTTTTGGAAGGCTTACGAGCATGGTGCTCCCGTTCTCGGAACTTGCTTCGACCTCTACAGCGCCACCGTGAAGCGCCGCAATCTCCCAAACGAGTGCTAGTCCGAGTCCTGCGCCGCCGTATGCCCTGCTGCGGGATTTGTCTAGACGAAAGAACGGCTGGAAGATGCTCTCTTGGTACTGCTTGGGTATTCCCGGGCCCTCATCTTTGACTCGCAGGAGTACATGGCTGTCGCTGTCGTTAATGGAGACATTGACAGTCGAGCCGGAGCAGCTGTAACAGATGGCGTTTTCGGCCAAGTTAAACACCAGTCGATAGAGGAGCGCATCGTTCCCGATTACTAAAGCGTCTCCAGCACAATTGAGGGCTATGCCCTTATTCTCGGCAAGTGGCGCAAGGTCGGTGAGGACCTCTTCGGACAGGGGACCGAGTTCAACAGCGTCCCCGCAAGGGACACTGCGGAGCTCACTCATCTCGAGCAATACCTTGGTCATTCGAGACATGCGCTCGGTTTGTTCTTGTAGCAGGCCGAGCAGCTCGGCTGTTTCGGGTTGCAAACCGGAGCGCTCGGAAATGAATAGTTCAATCTGTGCTTGCATAAGGGCGAGCGGGGTGCGCAGCTCGTGTGCGGCGTTGCCGGTAAACTGACGCTGTGCAGAGAACCCTTCGCCAAGACGGGCGATCATGTCGTTGAAAGAGGCGCTGCATCGTTGTAGCTCGGTGGGCACATCTTCACTGAGTCTGATTTCGCGTAGGTTATCAGGCTGCACACGCTCAACCTGGGCTGCAAAAGCCCGTAGCGGTTTGAGCGCACGGCCGCTCACAAAGTATGCCAGCACGCCGCCAAGGAGTGTGACTCCAGCCGTGATGCACCAGGCTGTCGTGCCAAAAGACTCCTGTGCGTCGTTTACGACGATCGTGACCTTGTCATCGGGGGTCGCTTTCGTTGGGTCGAACGCCTGGGGCGAATCTTCGCCGGTTGCGTTAAAGGCCGAGATGTTACTGCCGATGGCATCCATGTAGCGCATGCCCGTATAGCCGACCAGGCAGTTCGTCAGCACGCACGCCGCGCACGTGAGCAGCGCCGTCATGATCGTTATGCGCCATTGCAGCGAAAGCCCTTTCATTCGCCATCCTCCATAACGTAGCCCTCTCCAATCCGATTGCGAATCGGGTCGTATCCCAAAGCGCTGCGCAACTTTTTTCGGAGTGACGAGATATGAACGCGGGTTGCGTTGCTAAAGCTGTTCACGGTGCTATCCCAAACGTGCTCTATAAGCTCCTCTTGGCTTACCGGTCGCCCCTGATGAAGCATCAGGTATTCCAAGATTCCCGTTTCCTTGCGCGTAAGAGATAGAGCCTCGCTGTCCACGGAAGCGATGCGCGCCTTGGTGTCAAAGCTGAGCTTTCCGCAGGTTAATACTATGTCGCTTTGTGCGAAGCGCCTGAGGGTAAGGCTGCGAATCCTTGCCGCAAGTTCGTCCAGATGAAACGGCTTGGTAAGGTAATCGTTGGCGCCGGCATCGAGTCCGGCGACTTTATCGGATACTTCGCCACGTGCGGACAGAATCAGTACCTTGGTCTCGCGGTCGGTTTTCCTAAGTTCCCTGAGCACGGTCATGCCGTCGATACGGGGAAGGTTGAGGTCGAGTACCACGAGGTCGAAGGCCTCAACGTCCAGTAGGTCGAGCGCCTCCTGTCCGTCGTGGCAACAGTCGACGCTGTATGCCAGGTTTCGCAAGCTGCGTGCGATCGTGTCGCACAGTGCTCGCTCGTCTTCGACGATCAAAATTCGCATAACAGTCTCCTTGCACATTCCAAATCGCGCTTAACACGGATTTTATAGTCGATATGGTCCAATGGTCGCGTAACGAAAGGAGTGGTCAGGTTGTTCAAAGCGGTAAAACCCGTGGTACAGGTCGCTTTGTTGATCGTCGGAATTGCCATGGTGTGCTTTGGCGTTATGCGTGGCGAGGCGGATGCCGTGCTGGCCAAAGCGATTAGGCTGTGCTTGGAGTGTATCGGAATTGGATAAAAGAGAAAACACTGCGTCGCATGTTTTGGCCCGATTTCGCGGATTCATTCAGGCGGCGGCGACGCTCATCACCAACATTCACTTGCCAAACTTTGCCAAAGGCGGCATCTATCAGGGCGCGGGAAAAACAGTCTGCGTACCTGGACTTAATTGCTATTCGTGCCCCGCGGCATCGGGTGCGTGCCCCATCGGGTCGTTCCAGTCGG
The DNA here is from genome assembly GCA_934630385.1 of uncultured Collinsella sp. Lineage (GTDB taxonomy): Bacteria > Actinomycetota > Coriobacteriia > Coriobacteriales > Coriobacteriaceae > Collinsella. Next base: position 1,689 of record CAKTWE010000084.1, on the reverse strand, counting down.
TGGTAGGTTCATCCAAGTTCAACTTTTCCTACTACGTAACCGGTACGCTCATTTTGCTCGGCGTGCTGCTGGGTCGCTTTGTATGCGGCTTTCTGTGCCCGTTTGGCTGGCTGCAGGAGCTGCTTCACAAGATTCCCAGCAAAAAGCTTTCGACAAAAAGGCTCAAGGCGCTTACGTATATCAAATACGTTGTGCTGCTATTTGCCGTGGTATTGCTGCCTGTGCTGTTGGTCAACGATCTGGGGATGGGAGATCCGTTCTTTTGCAAGTACATCTGTCCACAGGGTGTGCTCGAGGGCGCCATTCCTCTGGCCATTGCCAATGCCGGCATTCGATCTGCGTTGGGCCAACTCTTTACCTGGAAACTTGCCGTTCTCATTGCCGTGGTAGTGCTGAGCATTTTGTTCTATCGCCCCTTCTGCAAATGGATTTGCCCACTCGGCGCATTTTATGCGCTCATGAATAAGGTGTCCCTACTGGGGATTCGGGTTGACGCATGCAAATGTGTCTCGTGCGGCAAGTGTTCAAGGGTTTGTCAGATGGACGTTGATGTGGTCCGCGCGCCCAATCATGCCGAATGTATCCGGTGCGGAAAGTGCATCGGGGCCTGTCCCGTCGATGCCATCAGCTATCGCTACGGCCTGGATGTGTCGGCAGAAAAGCTGCCCTTGACCGCCGATAAAAAGTAAACAAGCTTCGACAAAACGGAGGAATGACCATGAAGCTTTCTAAGATTGCGGCCCTGTTTATGGTGCCGATGCTGGCCTTGTGTCTTGTGGCATGTTCGGCACCCGGTGGCAATGCGAGCGAATCTGCGAGCTCCGATCCTAAGATCGCGGAGCTCACTGCGCAGGAGCCGACCAATGCCGACGAGGCCGCCGAGCTGTATGCGAAGCTCATGCAAAAGGAGAACGATATCTTTTCGAGTGATAACGCGCTGTGGGAAAAGGTATTCAATGCAGCAAATAAAGACTCGGCAATGATTGAGGACGGCAGCAATTACGGCGATTTCCTGCTCAAGACCATCGACGGCGCCAAGGATAAGTTTACGGCGGATGAGCTTAAGACGCTCAAGGCCGGTGCGCAGCAGATCAAGGAGATCGAGGACAAGCTCGAAAGCTTGGAGAAGGAGTTCCCCGGCTGTGGAAGCACACCGAGCGCAGGCGAGAGCGTCGACGCTTCGGCCGCTGGCATGACGGCTGGTGCCAATGCTTCGAGCGAGGCGACGAAGTTCCCCAGCTTTACGGGCAAGGACCTGGATGGCAACGACGTGAGCAGCGACGAGCTGTTCTCTAAGAACAAGGTCACCGTCATGAACTTCTGGTTCACCACGTGCAAGCCGTGCGTGGGCGAGCTGGGTGATCTTGAGAATTTGAATAAGGAGCTCGCCGAGAAGGGCGGCCAGGTCGTGGGCGTCAATTCCTTTACGCTCGATGGCAACAAGGGCGAGATTGCAGATGCCAAGGACGTGCTGAGCAAGAAGGGCGTGACATATAAGAACATCTGGTTCAAGTCGGATAGCGAGGCCGGTAAGTTTACGTCAAATTTGTTCTCGTTCCCGACAACGTATGTCATCGATCAGAATGGCAACATCGTAGGGGATCCAATCGTGGGAGCCATCAGCTCCGCCGAGCAGCGCGCAGCACTCGACAAGCTTATCGACCAGGCGATTGCGAATAGCGAGCAGTA
>CAKTWE010000083.1 GCA_934630385.1 uncultured Collinsella sp. | reverse complement strand
ACCGAGGCCGACGAGCTCACCTACCCGCTGCATATTATGGTGCGCTACGAGATTGAGCGCATGCTGTTTGCCGGCGAGGCCACAGCCAAGGACATCCCCGCGCTTTGGAATCGCTTTATGGACGAGTACCTGGGCATTCCCGTTCCCGACGACACGCGTGGCTGCCTGCAGGATACGCACTGGAGCGGCGGCTCGTTTGGTTACTTCCCCACCTATGCGCTGGGCAGCGCCTACGACGCCATGTTCGTGCCGGCCATGTGCCGCGACGGCGTCGACCTCACCGGCGCCTGCGCAAGCGGCGATTTGGCGCCCGTCCGCGCCTGGCTCGGCGAGCACATTTGGCAGTGGGGCCGCGCCAAGGACGCGCCGGAGCTCATCGAGGGCGCGTGCGGTATGGCGTTCGATGCCCGCTACTACTGCAGCTACCTGCAGGACAAGTTCACCACGCTCTACGAGCTGTAAGGATTGACCAGCACGCCATCGCCAACGCCAACCATGTTGACGCCGATGTCTTGGCAACGTCAGCGAAAACGGCCCCAAGCGAGCAAGGTGACGTGAAATGAAAGGGCGCTGACCTTCTGGTCGCGCCCTTGAAATTGAACGTCAGATTGCCGCTTGGGGCCGTTTACAGCGTCGAGCCGTTACGCGGTTTGGTAAAACCGCGTAACTAAAGAGCCTCGAGTGCGGCGGCGATGCGCTTCATGGCGGCGCCGGCGGCCGATTGGTCTCGAGCCTCAGCCAGCACGCGAATCACCGACTCGGTTCCGCTCTTGCGCACGAGCACGCGGCCCTCGCCCGCCAGCGCGGCCTCGGCCTCGGCGATCGCGTTCTGCACGCCCATGTTCTCGAGCGCAACGTCCTTATCCGCCACGCGCACGGCAACTTGCGCCTGCGGCAGCAGCTTGCACGGAGCCGTAAGCTGCGAGAGCGTCTCGCGCTCGGCACGGATCACTTCCATCACACGCAGCGAGGTCATAATGCCGTCGCCCGTGCGCTCGATATCGCCAAAGATCGTGTGGCCCGTCTGCTCGCCGCCCAGGCTGTAGCCGCCCTCGCGCATCTTGGCATACACGTGACGGTCACCCACGCCGCTGGTCACGGCACTCAGACCGGCAAGCTCCAACGACTTGATCAGGCCAAAGTTGCTGGCAATCGTCGGCACCACGGTACCGCCCGAAAGGCGACCGTGCTTGTTCAGGTACACGCCGCACACGTACAGGATCTGGTCGCCGTCGACCACGCGGCCGCGCTCGTCCACGGCCAGGCAGCGGTCGGCATCGCCGTCGTAGGCAAAGCCCACGTCCAGGCCCTGCTCCACCACGTGGCGCTGCAGACGCTCCATATGCGTGGAGCCACAGTCGACGTTGATGTTAAAGCCGTCGGGCGCGGCATTGATTACACGCACATCGGCGCCCAGCGCGTCGAACACCGGCTTGGCCACCGAGGACGCCGAGCCGTTGGCACAGTCGAGACCGATCTTGACGCCCTGTAGCGAAAAGTTCGCGCTCGCGATGAGCGAGGCAATGTAGCGGTTGCGGCCCTGCATGTAGTCGACCGTGGCACCGATGTGGTTGCCCGTGGCCAGCGGCACCTCGCTCTTACCATCGATGTAATCCTCGATGAGCTCCAGTACGTCCTCGTCCATCTTAAAGCCGTCGCTGTTGACGAGCTTAATGCCGTTATCGCAAAACGGGTTGTGGCTCGCACTGATCATGATGCCGCAATCGAAGCAGCCCTCCACGGTCTGATGCGCCACGCCCGGAGTGGGGATCACGTGCAGCATGTAGGCGTCTGCGCCGCTCGCGACCAGGCCGCTCACCAGCGCCGCCTCGAACATATAGCTCGAACGACGCGTGTCCTTGCCCACGATCACGCGTGCCTTGCGCTCGCGGTTGGTGCCGTAATACCAACCCACAAAACGGCCGATCTTATAAGCGTGCTCTACCGTCAGCCCGACGTTGGCCTCGCCGCGAAATCCGTCGGTGCCAAAGTACTTCATAAGAGGTCCTCTCTATAGACAAAGGCGCGCCGCCAAAGCAACGCGCCGCCAGCCTATTATCCTTTAAAGCAACCGCAGGGGCTACACCGTGAGGAACATCATCACGATGATCATGGCAAAGCCGATAAGGTCGGTCGGCAAAAACACCGTGCCCAGCATAACGGCGCTGGTGATGGTCGCCGAAACTGGCTCCACAGTTCCGATGAGGCTCGCACGCACCGAGCCGATGTCCTTAACGCCCTGCATATAGAGCATGTAAGCAAAAAACGAGCCGATAACCACGAACACCGCGAGCGCCTCGACGCCGGCAGCGTCGAGTGCCGGCATATACGCCCAAGGCTGCACGAAGACGCACGAGACCACGCCCGCCGTGAGCATTGCCGAGCCCGTGACGATGGGGCTGCCGTATTCGGGCAGGATCTTGGCGGGAATCACCGCCATACACGTGGCGCTGACCGCACACATAAGACCTGCTGCCAGGCCAAGCGGCGAGATATTCAGGCTGGTGGGGTCGCCGCCGGTGGCGATTAAAAAGGTTCCACCCAGAGCCAGGCCAATGCCGATGACTTCGCGAGTACGCGGCATGCGGCGATCGGTCACGCAGGTGTAGCCCATGATGATAACGAGCTGCAGGCACTGGAGCACCGTCGCGGTTCCGGCGTTCGTCAGGCGCACGGCCGAAAGATAGCAAAACTGGTTGAACAGCAGACCAAAAGCGGTAAAGAGCAGCAGCTGCTTGCGATCGGCGGGTGTGGTCCAGAGCTTAATCAGGCGCTCGCGGTCGCGCGTAACAACCACGGCCATAAAGAGTAGACCGGCGAGAATCTGACGCACGCTCATAAGCCACAAGGTGTCGACGTGGTAGGTATCGAACAGAAAGCTCGCGCTGGTGCCCGAGAAGCCCCAAAACGAACCGCCCACCAGCGTAGCCAAGACGCCCGTGATCAACTTGCGCGTCGAAGCGCTGTTCAGGCGGTCGCGCCATGCACGGCGGGTGCTGCGGCTGAGCTCGTCGGTGCCCTCGGGCACATCAATGTTCGATATATCGGTCATCGGCACCGAAGCCCCTGCGCCTTCGACCTGCTCGACACACTCTTTGCTCATTCCACTCCCCCGAAACAGTCTGGAAGCAATTCGGCTTACCTTACCACGGCGAAGGCACCAGCCGGAGGCTTGTCCGCTTATCGGTAGGACATTTCCGCAGGCGTCTTTCCATAGCTCGATACCGCAATGGCCTTGCATTATGCGACAGCCAAATCGCGGCAGCAGGCTCTTTTGAAATGGATATGACAAAGCCCCCGAATTCCACAATGTAAGCGATTTTTAAAAATGTTCTTGCCACCGAGTTCAGGCTCCGTTATATTATCCCTTGCGCACTTGCGCACCCTTGATCGGGCGTTTAGCTCAGGGGGAGAGCGCTTCCCTGACACGGAAGAGGTCAGAAGTTCAAATCTTCTAACGCCCACCAAATGTTCGCAGCTCAGAGGCTATGTCCTCTGGGCTGTTTTGTTTTATGTCGCCAAATCCGCTGGCAACTCCAACCGTCATCGCACGTAACATCAATTCACCTGACGAATGGCTGCCAAACAAATTCAATACCCCAACATCAACAATAGCCAGGCACAAAGCTGCGCCGCAAGCCGCTCCAACCGCCCAAACAATCACCCTGCCCATGCACAAAACCGCGTCAGCGACCCAAGTGCCTATCCCGGCTGACTCCGCAGTCAATCGAAACCGCCCAATAGCCACCGAGGCCGAGACCAACGCGTCTCGGACCCATCCGAGCCGCAGCTTCTCGGCAAAACGCCACAGCGTCCACACCCTGCGGTATCCTTGAGGCACTTGCACCTGCAGCACCAAGGAGCCGCCATGCGCACCGAGCTCGATGTCCCCTTTTCGCACAAAGAAGAAGCCAAGGCGCTGGGCGCCAAATGGGACCGGACCAAGAAGATCTGGTATGTACCCAGCGGCGTCAACCCCGAGCCCTTTGCCGAGTGGCTGCCCGGTGTTGACCGATCCGACCCCTCAGCGCCGTATATATATCTAGTACTGGGCAAGCGCGAGTGCTGGAAGTGTCACAAAGAGACCTCGGTCGCGGCCTTCGGCATCCCCTATCGAACCGATAACGACGAGAGCATCGCCATCGCGCACGCGCCCAACGAAGCCGGGCACATTGCCATCGACACGGCCAACGCCAACGCACTCGCCATCGTGCCCGCTCTTGGCTGCGTGCCGGGCGAGATCCGCGACTACCTTCATAAGCGCTGCGGCTACAAGCCCGTGGGCGCGCGAGCCTCCAAAGCCCCGTCGCTCGGCAACACGTGCACCAGTTGCGATGCGTTGCAAGGCAGCCGCTATCTGTTCGAGGAGCCCTCGTCCCCGTTTGCCCTCACTGCCATCAACAAGCTGCCGGCACTGGAGTTTGTGCGCGTCGAAGTTGCCGGCGTCTTTGGCGTCCCGGCTACGCGCACTGACTTTGACCAGGCGCTCTTTACCTGGGCACGTGACCATCACGCCGAGTTCCACAGGCAGCTCGGTGAGGGGATTTATTTGTAGGGACGGAGAGGCCTTCACAGTCAGCTCCTCCGCATCACCTATCCCTCGTCGCCGGCGTCGCACACGATATCGAGGCCACAAACAGAGCATTTCTCCGGATACACCGGCATATGAACGCCTGTCCGTTTTCTCACTTCGTCGCTAAGCCTGTCGCACGCATCGATGAACCGAATGTCGAGACACGGTATTTGCGAGCCGCAGCAAGGGCAGGCGACGACAAACGACCCGCAATCAACCTCTACGCTCGGAAACATATTGTTGTCGATAAGGGCACACGGCAGTTTTCCGTACTTCCCCATCGCAATATCGCCTCGTCAGCTCATACACGCTCCCCTCTCGCTATACAAATCAGAAAGAGCATGCACCGGCGGGCGTGCGCGAGATTGCATCGCCACGCGATCCGATCAAACAACACGATCGTCAAAGAATGCCAAAGCCAAATACGCTAATACGGCAGAAGTCCCGCCTTTTCACGCTTCTTTTCCGAGCGATCGAACTCAATGCGATGGGCCTCAAGAAACACCGTATTGGGTCGCCACTGACGCTCATTCGGCTGCCTTAGCGTCGCGCCCGCAAAGGAAGCGTAGTCGGTCTTATCCAGCAGGTACGATCCGCACAGCCGATATTCGCCGCAAACAGGCTCAAACGAAATCAGGTGAGCATCAAATAGGGAATGAAGGTCGCGCCGAAGCAGAATGCCGTTGCTGGCAACCTGCGATCTGGGTCCCGAGTAATTCTCGATATGTGCAGCCTCCAGAGCTTCGCTGACGCCGCAGTCCGACACCGCGCAACGGCCGTCATAGGCGGCAACGAGCTGCTTGCGGAACCATTGCTGCCCCAATCGCTCGCGCCTTAACGCATAGCGGACCTTTTCGTCGTCGGTCGCACCCTGTCCGGCAAACTCAATATCGACGGGCATGTGCTTCAGATAACTCATATCGGACGCAAAACGAGGGTCCGGTCCGCCTTTATGAACAGGACCGTGCAGAACAAACCATCCGTTTTCGGGCTCGAACCGCTCAACAAACGCAAGGCCGAGCACCTTATAGCCCACCTCGGTTGCAAATATGACTCCGACTGGAACGCCACATTCCATGCAGTTGAGCATTTTACGGTTGTAATTCTGGTCTCGAAAACCAACGGTACCCGGCGCTTGAACCGAGTACTTAATGACCCACGTACCATCGTCCAAATAGAGCGGAGGCACATCGGTGTAGAAGCTCTTTTTAGAGTTATGGACCGAAAGCGCAAAGATCTTATTGGGATCTTGCTTCACCCGATCCTGGCCCGGCCAGAAGATCCCTGAATCCCGCGTTACGGGAAAGAAGTCCGAGCCAATTCTCAAACGATACTGATACTGAGGGCTATCTTCCTTGGTGCGGTGCGGAAGGCTGGTCCAAACGCCGCCGCGCAGCTCCTCACCCAGAAACCACTCCCATGCCTCAACGTATTCGGAAGGCACGAGACTGCAGGCACGGTCATAGCTTGGTCCATCCATCAACGGAACAGCAAGGTCAATGTCGTTCATCGCCAGCACCTACAACCATACGAACGCGAGTCATGCCCCTCAATAATATGGCCGAGAGTCAATTATTACGAGATCTCATTCCGCGATCGGCACATCGTTGATGCTCTCGGTTTGCCGCTGGCGCGCTTGTACCCCGCTACCCCACTCCCCTGTATACTGATGTAGCACGTGTTTCGTCCGGGCTTGTTGGGCCGGATTGTTCATGGGAGGGTCTTATGGCTGCTTCGAATCCGCCTAAGGGGAGCGTTTCTTCTTCGTCCATCAAGCCGGTTACGCGCAAGGCCGTGCGTTGCCAGCGCGAGGTCGCTTGGCTTGTCACGCAGGCGGCTGGCAGGCTTGTGGCGACCACTCAGGACGTCAATGCGCCTACGCCGAGCTTTGTGTTAGCGGCGGCGCTGGATTTTGTGCGCCAATTGGAGCTTGCCGCGCAGGATACCAGCGGCCACCTCGACTACCAGAATGTTATGGCGCCCGACCTGCAAATGTTCTGCCACATGGCCAAGTTGCCAGCCGCACCCAATGCGCTTTCGGACGCAGGCTACATGTTTACGCTTTCGGGCGCGGACCTTATCCGCGATATCTACGCATACTGCAGCGAGCTCGCCGAGCGCCACGTCTTTGACGCGGCAGAAGTCAAACCGGGATATGTCATCAAACTGGTTCTTAGGCTGTTCTTGATGGACGGGTTCGGGGCCATGCCGGCGTAAGCCGAGTCTTTAGCATCACCGTCGACTGAGCAACAACCGCTTTATCTTAGTGGGCGCCAATTGAGGGTCGATTATTGGTTCGCCTCGTCCACTAACGCATTTATTCCACGCGCTCTGACAATCGATACTTGCGGTTGCGGCTCGTCGCCGGCGCCGTGGGCTCAAGCTCGCCTTGAGCAATGAGCGCGTTGACGCGCGACCTAACCTGGGAAATTGTAAGCCCCGTGCGTTCTGCCAGCTCACGCGTCCCCAGCTCGCCGTAGTGTTTGAGTGCCGTCACAATTAAGCCCCCGCCATGATCGACCGGCTCGATCTTTGAACGGTAAAGTACGACCTTGAACCGATCGAACCCCGGGCAGAACAGGGGCTCGGCCAGACCATGCGCGCGCATGGCATCGAT
>CAKTWE010000082.1 GCA_934630385.1 uncultured Collinsella sp. | reverse complement strand
ATCTCCGTGTCTTCCACCATGGGCCCTGGCGTCAAGGTCGATCCCGCTGTCCAGCGCGACTTCCTGGCTGAGTAACTGCTAGTTACTGCCTGAGCAAAGCAAGCATTGCTAAAGAAACCCGGTTCTGCCCTGTGCAGGACCGGGTTTCTTGCTGTCTCGGGCCAAAACCAACATGGAGGGGACAGGCACCTTTGTGGTGGTCTGATGCGATGCCCTCGTAGCTTAAGGCAGCGGGGGCATTTTAACCGTTCACGGCAAAAAGGCTACCGCCCACGCCTTAATTTCTATGATGGCTAAGCAAGGCGTATCATCCAATCAAATATGGATTTATTGTGCCAAGAGGCGCAGTGGAAATTGCAGTTGATGTATTGCCTTGCAGCATTGATTTGCCGTGATTGTTTTGTTGGTGCGCTAGAAGTATAAGCAACTCGTAAACGCATCGGCAAACGAACAGCGGCATCGATGGGAACGAGAGGGCTGCTAACTCTCGACTGAACTTGCATGAGGCAACGCCTTGGCTGCGCGCCGCGACATACCGCCGCGGTGGGACGAACGTGCTCGGGGGAGTCATCATGTTCAAGCACGCAGACCGAAAAGACGGGGACACCGAATTTGCCAAGGGAACGGGGGGGGTCGCCTCGACGGAGATACCCAGCGTCGTTGCTTTCGCAAGGCACACTTAAAGGCCACCTTTGCTGCCAAGATTGCTCTGGTCACCATTGCTTCGGCTGTGATGGTCATGCAGACGATGCCCGTTTCTGCCATAGCCGAAGTGGTCGAGCAAGAGCAGCAGGACCAGCAACTGCTCGCAGAGGTTCAGAGTGCCAACGAAGGCTCCACTACAAATGTGGGCGAAGGCGACAACACTGGTAGCAACGGTAACGCCACGAACGATTCTACGTCTCAGGGCGATGACACACCCGACTCCGATACTTCCGACTCCTCCTTGATCGACGACTCCGACAAGACTGATGTCGCTACGGCGCCCGCAGCCAACGCCGCCGACAGCGCAGACGCCGACTCAACCGGCGTCGTCGACGCCTCCAACTTCGACAGTCCGAACGCCAAGCTCGTTGCCCCGCCGGCACAGTCTGAGCAGGCGCTTGCGGCGCAGGCATCTCCCTCGGCCCTGCGTGCGGCAAAAAAACAGGGCAAACAAGAGCCCCAGACAAATAATCAGAATCCTATTTCGGGCGACGACCAACGCATCGAGAACATCACCGTTGCATGGGCGACGCCCGATGATGCCAAGGACAACAGCCCGGCGCGTCTTTCCCTTGTGCCCAAAACCGACGAGTTCTCGGTCAAGATGAAGCTCTCGGTCGCACTCTCGGGCCAGTACAGCTATAAGGAGGGCGAGATCCAAATCGTCGTCCCCAAGTACATTTTCGCCGACCGCGACGGCAAGCCGGCGGGCGAGCTGGAGGCGGCGGTCCCCGAGGCGCCGAGCCAGCAGTCCACGTTCGCCTACACCGAGATGGGCGACAGCTATGTGCTGAGCAACACCTGCGAGCTCTCCGCCGCCACGCAGGCGAGCTTCGAGTTTGCCGTGCGCAAACTCGACCCCATCGAGCTTGTGGGCAACGGTCAGCTCGACGACGGCAAGAAGACGCCTGCTGCTGACGCCCTTCCCACCGAGGTGGAGAAGTATGTCACCGACAACTTCTACGGCACGGTCAACCTCACCACGCACGCCGGCAACGTGCTTTCCATGACATCCAATAAGCTCGATGCGAGCGTGGACACGCAAGAGGTCATCAGCGGTGCCGAGCTGCGCGGTCAGAGTCTCTCTGAGAGCTGGCCTTCCAATTGGCCCGAGGAGCTCAAGCCCGCCGATGCCGACAAGTACATCTATATTGACTGGTACTCGTGGACAAGCGCGCGTGGAAAACAAAAGTACGTGCTGCAGGGATCGACCGACGGCAGCGACAGCGGTTACAAGGCGAAGCTTTTGGGTGTGAGCTATAACGGTAAGACGGTCGGCAACAAGGGCGACGATGCCACGCAGGATATTCGCTTTACCGCCGAGAACTGCCTTGATTATGTGAGCTCCAATAACAGTACGGGTTATCTGCACACCTACATGGCATACCCCAAGGACCAGTTTAAGCTGGGCGGGCACTATAAACTTAAGCACAAGGTGGGCTACACGCTCACCTCGGCAGATGATCACGAGGTCACTTCTGCCCCGGCAACAGCGCAGCTTACCTACTCTCCCATCAAGTTCCAAGACCCACACGGGCATTTCAACGTGTTCAAATATTCCAACGGCTCGTACTCGAGCAAGCGTGGTAAGTGCGATAACTACCCCTATGCGCTCGATAGCCTGCGTTTAGGGCGCGATGCCGTGTGTAGCTACGATGTGGAGACCGTTGGCTTTACCGGACCCTGGACTACGGACAAGGGCGGCAAGACCGACTACAACCAGTTCCTCGCGGGCGACTACGGCAAGCAGGCCGTGCGCATGGAGACCCCCGATTACTCGGTGCGCTTCGACCATACCGACGACGACCTCACGGCGGATGACTTTGAGTTTGAGGGCGTGAGCGTCGACAAGCCCACGGTCTACGGCTACCAACGCTACACGCAGACGGGTTATGGCTATTACGAGGACTCCGACGGTGCTGTTCGCTATGGCAGCATCGGGGCGGGCAACTACGGCTATGTGGTGGACGGCGATAACGCCAAACAGCCCGATATCGAGATCTGGGGCTCGGTGAAATCCGGTACCAAGGAGGGCGACAACTGGGTGCGCTACGGTACCGTCAGCTACCGTTCCGGTGCAGTTGCCGTGGAGCCGCAAAATGGTGCGAGTGTGAGCGAAGACGGAACGCGACTGCTGTTCCCCAAGGACGCCGGCGTGACCGATATCAAGACCTGCTTGAGCACCAAGACGGCGGGCGTCACCTATATCATGCACCCCTACGTGCGCCTTAAGCCCACGGAGCGCATCCGTGCGCGCGTGGACCAGCTCTTTAAGGACTCCGATACGCCCGAGACGATCCTGCGCAACACTGCCAAGTCGTACAACTACGACTTCAACGGCGACCTCATCGTGGAATGCGGCCCCAAGAGCGCTGACGATTACCTGACAGGTGCGGCTTCCGGCATCAGCATGGACAAGGGCGTGAAATACGATACCCACAAGGACGGGCAGACGACCACGCTCCACTACACGGCAAATGTGTACGAGCAGACCAACCTCACGACCCTTTCCGACTACAACGAGGCCGCGGCGGCGGGCATCTTTACGCCAGATACGGCCGGCACCTTCTATGATCTGCTGCCCAAGGGCGTTGAGCCCAAGCTGGGTACCGTCAAACTCAATGGCGACAACGCGGTGGAGAGCGTGGGCCTCAAGCGCAACTATAAGGGCACCGGGCGTACGCTCATGACGGTGAAAACGCGCGTTGCCCCCAATCCGGAGTATCGCAGCAGGTGGAGCGCCGGTAACCAGCCCTACGACGGCTACGGCGATAAAATCACGCTGACGTTCGACGCCGTCTACTCGTTCGACACCGAGCGCGACTATGGATCCACGCTCGTCAACAACATCGCCTACGAAAGCGCGGAGCCCAGCTGGGGTACCATCGCCGGCTACAAGGGCGAGCCCGACAACCCGCTTGCGGGCAACAACCAGGCGTCCAAGGATGCGGTCAAGGGCGTCGAGGATGCCATGACCGACCTTGATCCCGAGAGCGATAACTCGTCGTTCGTATATGCCCGCGTATCGGTCAAGCTCGACCACCTGTCGTGGTCGATGGCGCAGCTCGACAAGAAGGTCGATACCAACGACGAGGGCGCGTGGAGCTCGGGCCTCGACAAGGGCGGCGCTCGCAATGTCTTTGAGAACGGCGTGTACAGCTACCGTATTTCGCTCAGCAATCTCAACAATCCCGACAATTCAAGCGCCAAGGACATTCGCTTCTTCGATGCGGTCGATGCGTTCGACCCGGCTAGCAAGACCATCCAAGGAGACAAGCCCGATGCAGGCGATGTCATGTGGAAGGGCCACCTGCTGGGTGTGGACGTGAGCGCTCTCGAGCGTGCGGGTGCCGATCCGCGTGTGTACTATTCGACGGTGCCGGCAGACCAGCTCACACTCGATTCCGAGAGCAAGGAGGCTCAAGCCGACCTCGAGGATCGCTCCATCTGGATGCCGGCGGAATCGTATGAGGGGAGCCTCGATGACGTGACCGCGGTTGCCGTGGACGCCACCAAAAAGACCGACGGCAGCGACTTTGTGGTGGACGAGGGCGATACGGCGGCGTTTACGATTCGCATGCGGGCGCCCGAGGTCAAGGACCTTGAGCAAGATTCCACCGCGTACGGTAGGTGGTTCGATACCGACCTTACAGAGGGGGAGAGCGAGTCCGGTCTCACCGGCGGCGCCCATGCCTACAACAACGCCATCTTGCGCTGCACGACAATCAGCAACGTGGGCGTGGAGTCGCCCAACCAGGTGATCCGCAAAGACTACACCAAGGTCGGTCTCAAGCCTTTTGGCATCACGATAAAGAAGGCATGGTCCGACAGCGATGACCAGGACGGCAAGCGCCCCCAGAGCGTGACGGTGCATCTGTACGCCGATGGGCAGGACACGGGCAAGAGCGCCGTGCTGAGCGATGCTAACAATTGGCAGGCAAGTTTTGGGTCTGGTGACGGACTGTGCGTTCTCAATGACGAGGGTGATACCATCGCCTACAGCGTCAAAGAAGAGACGCCCGAGGGCTATCTGGCCGACGTGCGCATGAACCCTACCGATACGGGTTATGAGTTTACGGTCACCAACAAGCATAGGGTCGAGACGGTCGAGATCGCCGGCCGCAAGATTTGGGACGACGCCAACGACGCCGCGGGTAAGCGCCCCAAGGAGGTCAAGCTCGACCTCTACGCCGATGGTGAGCTGGTCAAGAGCAAGACCGTCAAGGCCGCGGACTCCGGCGATTGGAGCTACAGCTTCGGTAGCCTGCCCAAGTATCGCGACCATGGCATAGAGATTGCATACGAGGTACGCGAGGACACCTACTATGAGGGCTACGTGACGAGCGTTGCCGGCACGGATGTAACCAACACGTACAACCCTTACGGTACGCTCAAGATCAGTAAAGCCGTACAGGGCGCCACGGACGTGAACGCAAAGAAGGAGTTCTCGTTTAAGCTGACGCTGACCACCCCCGAGGGCGAGCCCGAGGGCGGCACGTTCGCCTACACGGTGACCGATGCGGCAGGCGCGCAGGTCGCCACGGGCAAGGTGGGCAACGGCGATAACATAAAACTGCGCGGCGGCCAGACGGCTACCATCACGGGTATTCCCTCCGAGACTACCTATAGGGTGACCGAGGCCAAGGCCGCGGGCTTCAAGAAGACTGATTCCACGGGCGCTGCGGGCACGATTCGTGCCGGCGAGGAACGCGCCGCCACCGCGAGCTTCACCAATACGTATAACGCCACCGGTAAGGCGTACCTCAGGGCCAAGAAGGTGCTCGAGGGGCGCAAGCTCAAGGCTAAACAGTTTACGTTCGACGTGCTGGACGAGGCCGGTAACACCGTGGTTACCGCGCGCAACGGCGCCGACGGCACGGTGAACTTCGGGGCCATTAAGTACGGCCTGGCCGACGTGGGCAAAACATACACCTATACCATCCGTGAGCGAAATACCGGAGCCGCGGGCTACACCTATTCCGATGCCGCCGCCACGGCTACGGTCTCGGTGACCGACAACGGTGACGGTACGCTTGCGTGCGACGTCTCCTACAAGGATGGTTCTTCGCCGACGTTCACCAACGCATACCATGCGTCAGGAGCTGTCGACCTCAAGGCATGGAAGACGCTCGAAGGCCGAGACCTCAAGGAAAATGAATTCACCTTTAAGCTGGAGAAGCTGACGGGCGAGGGCGACAGCGAGCAGACCGAAGCGGTCGGCACGGCCACCAACTCGGCCGACGGCAAGATCGTCTTCAGCCATGAGAGTATCCGGGCGCTGCGGTTTACCGAGGCGGACGCCGGCAAGACCTATCGCTTCCGCGTGAGCGAGGTTGTGCCCGCGGGCGAAGCTGCCGATTCCACAGTGGACTACGACAGCCGGAGCTCGTTCGTCTACACCGTGAAGGTGGTGGACAACGGCGACGGCACGCTGGGCTTTGACGTAAGCTCCGATGCCAAGCCGGTCTTTAAGAACAAGCTCAAGGACGGTAAGCTGCGCATCGCCAAGACGATGGAAGGCGACAACCCCGATCCCAACAAGGAGTTCACGTTCCGCGTGCAGCTCACCGGCAAGAACCTGCCCGAGGACGGTTCGTATTCCTTTAAGCGCGAGGCCTATACCGGCGAGGGCGACGCCGCGGACGAGGCGGCGACTGCCGCCGCCCAGTCGAGCGAACCGCCTGCCGGAGAGATGGTTTTGAGCTCGGACGGACGGTCGTTGAGCGCTCTCCTGGGCACGGCTGCCGTTGCGGCAAAGCCTGTTGAAGCATTCGCGAGCGCGGTTGAGCCGCTGGGAGCGCAACTTGCCGCTGCCGGCACTAACAATGAGGCCGGCGAGGCTGCCGAATCCGAGCAGACTTCTGCAGGAGTGGACGATTCATCCACGAATATGTCAAAGGCCCCCGCAAGGGCAAAAGCAAAGGCGACTGCCGCCGAGGACCCCAATATCAAGAAGTGGTACGGAGTTTTCCAAAACGGCCTCTACAAGGACAAGGAGATTACGCTGCCCGACGTATCGGTGCACGGCGCGCTCAAGGAGAGCGGCACGGTGGGGGAGAGCGGCGCGGTGGGCGCCAGCAGCTGGGACCTCTACGAAGACGGTGCCATGCGCGTGCATGCGGGCATTTTCAAATGGGACGATTTGAGATACTTGCTGATAATAAAGAACATTAAGTACTTTGAGTTTGAGAAAGGGTGCATGTTATCTGACAGCGAAAGTGGCGGGTATTACCAGCCTGGGTGCGTTTCAATGGTCGGATACATATCTACCTCTGGGGCAACGAGCATGAGTAACATGTTCGGAGACCTTGAAGATCTCAGATATCTGAACTTATCGATCTTTGATACATCTGACGTGACGGACATGAGTGGTATGTTCTACGGCTGCAAAGCCCTGACGTCCCTGAGTCTCTCGGACTTCGATACCTCCAAGGTCACAGACATGCACAAAATGTTCTCCGGCTGCTCTGCCCTGGGATCCCTGGACCTATCCAGTTT
>CAKTWE010000081.1 GCA_934630385.1 uncultured Collinsella sp. | reverse complement strand
GCGAGCGAGCCGCGTTTGCACCAAGGTGACGTTATATCGTTCCGCCGTTCAACCGAACGGCGGACTACCTGACGCTGCGCGAGCCGCATTCACGCCAATCTGACGTTCAATTTCGAGGGCGCGACCAAAAGGTCAGCGCCCTCTCATTTCACGTCACCTTGGCGCAAATGCGGCTCGCTCGCTGTCGTATATCTATCCTGCGACGCCTCGATTCTTGCGGCGCCAGATACTTAATCCCCTACGACTGGCGGTAGTGATCAAAGAAGTCGGCAAGATCTTCGAGCGACTCTTTGAGCACTTCCATGCGCGGCAGGTACACGATGCGGAAGTGGTCGGGCTCGCCCCAGTTAAAGCCGCCGCCGCGCGTGATGAGAATCTTCTTCTCGTGCAGCAGGTCGAGGGCAAACTGCTCGTCATCGGTGATGTTGAACTTCTTCACATCCATCTTGGGGAAGATATAGAACGCCGCACGCGGCTTAACCACCGAGATGCCGTCGATCTTGTTGAGTGCCTCATACACAAAGTTGCGCTGCTCGTAGACACGACCGCCCGGGCGGATATAGTTGTTAACAGACTGATGGCCGCCGAGCGCCGTCTGGACGATCGACTGAGCCGGCACGTTGGAGCACAGGCGCATGTTCGAGAGCATGTTGATGCCCATAATAAAGTCGCTCATGCAGCGCTGGTTGCCCGAAAGCACCATCCAGCCAATACGATAGCCCGCAATCATGTGCGACTTGGAAAGGCCGCTAAAGGTGACGCAGGGCAGGTCGGGAGCAAGCGAGGCAATCGAGACGTGCTCGTAGCCGTCCATGCACAGACGGTCGTAGATCTCGTCGGCAAAAATCATGAGCTGGTGCCTACGCGCGATCTCAACGATGCCCTCGAGCACCTCGCGCGGATAGACCGAGCCCGTAGGGTTGTTGGGGTTGATGATGACGAGGGCCTTGGTCGCGCTCGTGATCTTGGACTCCATATCCTCCAGGTCGGGATACCAATCCGCTTGCTCATCACACAGATAGTGAACGGGATGACCGCCGGCAAGGGTTGCGCACGCCGTCCAGAGCGGATAGTCGGGACTGGGGATCAGAATCTCGTCGCCATTGTCGAGCAGCGCGTTCATCGAAAGCTGAATGAGTTCGGACACGCCGTTGCCCGTGTAGATGTGCTCCATCTGAACATTGGGCAGGCCCTTGATCTGCGAGTACTGCATAATCGCCTTGCGTGCAGAGAACAGGCCGCGCGAGTTGGAATAGCCTTCGCAGTCGGGCAGCTGCTGGCGCATATCCTTAATGACCTCATCGGGCGTGCGGAAACCAAAGGGCGCGGGGTTGCCGATGTTGAGCTTGAGAATACGCTCGCCCTCGTCCTCCATACGGGCGGCCTCGTCAACGACGGGACCGCGCACGTCATACAGGACGTTATCGAGCTTGGTGGATTTAGAAAAAGTACGCATGGTGGTGCTCCTTGGAATTTGAGCTGAGGGATGGGGTTCGGGCTTGGAAATGTTGCGGGGCGATGATGTCTCGCCTTGATCGGCGCCACCGGCGAGCAGCCAGGTAACATCGACCTCCAAAATGCGGGCGAGCAGCTCTGCCACATCGCGCCGCGGAATCGTCTTGCCGCTCACATATTGGCTCATCTGACTCTTGCCGAGTTTTTTGCCGAGCATCTCCGATGCGCGGATTACGTCCGACTGGCGAACGTCGCGATCGGACATAGTCTGTCGTAGGCGATCGCTAAACGTCTCTTGGGCCACAGGAACCTCCTTGCTGGCAAAGTTCAATTTATAGAACACGAATTGAACCAGGGTTCAATTTAGGCAGCAGTATAACGCGGCACCTCATTCGAAAGTTCAATTTCATAAGAAAATGTACCGGACTCTGAGATTTGCCCAAAGCGAACAATGACGTGTACACGATTAGAGGTATTCGAGGAAACGAGCAGCAGCAAGCGAAACATCGGCCGTTCGATATATGGCGTTGATCTGCCGATGAGGATGTCCCTCGAGCGGGCGCACGGCAACATCGAACTGGCAGCGACGCAAGATGAGCGCGGGAAGAATGCTCACGCCCAGGCCGTCCTCGACCATGGCCATAATCGCATAGTCATCCCAGGTCGACAGCTTAGAGCGCACCGACAGGCCCGCGTGGCGAAACAGCGGCGTAATCTCGTCGTCGCTACCGCGTTCCAGCAGAATAAACTGCTCGTTGGCCAAATCGGCAAGGGAAACGACCTCCGCGGTGGCAAGCGAGGAGTCCGCTGGCACCACGGCCATCAGCTCGTCTTGCACCAACGGCCGCGACGCCATGCCGGCGCCGCGTGGCTCACGCGGGATGAAGCCCAGATCGCAGCGGCCCTCTGCCACCCATTGTTCAATCTCTGAGTAATCGCCCATCAGCAACTCATAATCGACGTCCGGGTGATCGGCGCGAAAGCGCGCGATCACCGGCGGCAGCACGTGGGTCGCCACACTCGAAAACGTACCGATGCAGATTTTGCCGCGCATGAGCCCACGCATCTCATCCACCCGTCGCTGCAAACGAACAAATTCCTCGCATAACGCCTCGACCGCCGGCATAACTTGCCGCCCATCGGCAGAAAGCACTACGCCCTCGCGGCTGCGATCAAGCACTTTAAAGCCCCAGTCGGCCTCGAGATCGGCCACCATACGGCTCACGCCCGACTGCGAATAGCTCAGCCGCTCGGCGGCGCGCGTAAAACTGCCGGCGCGCACGGTCTCGAGCAGCACCTGCATCTTTTGAATATTCGTTTCCACGACACCCCTCCACCTTTGTATGAATCTTTGTCATGTTATCCATGCATTATATTCGCTTTTCTTCTAAAGCCACCTCACCCATAGTGAACATGCCCGGATATAGAGGGGATGTCAGCGCATGAACAACGGACTGTTTACGTACTTAGCAGCATTGCTATTGTTTGGCTCCAACGGCATCATCGCCGCTGCCATCGCACTGCCGAGCTCCGATATCGTGCTACTGCGCACGTTTTTGGGCGCACTCTCGCTTGTCACCATCCTCGCCATCACCCAACACCATAAGTTGCAGGCGCCATCTCGCCCCCGCGAAGCCGCAGCCCTCCTCCTCTCGGGAGCCGCGCTGGGCGCCAGCTGGATTTTTCTGTTCCGCGCCTACCAGACGATCGGCGTCGGCGTATCCTCGCTGCTGTACTACTGCGGCCCCATCATTGTCATGGCGCTGTCCCCACTCATCTTTGGCGAAAAGCTGACCGGCGGCAAAATCGCCGGCTTCATCGCCGTTGCTTGCGGTGCTTTTCTCATTGCAGCGCAAGGTTTAGGCGGCAATATGCCCATTGCTGGTATCGCCTGCGGAATCGCCTCGGCATTTTGCTATGCGCTGATGGTCATCGCTAGCAAGGGTGCGCCACACATCGAAGGCCTCGAGAACTCCACGCTCCAGGTGAGCGCCGCCTTTGTGACCGCGCTGATCCTTACGCTCATCACGCAGGGTGCCCCCTCATTCCTGTCCGCCGGCGTCGCCGCCGGTATTGATTGGCGCGCCGTCGTCATGCTCGGCGTCGTCAACACCGGCATCGGTTGCCTGCTCTACTTTAGTGCCGTCGCCAAGCTGCCCGTCCAGACCGTCGCAGTTGTCGGCTACCTCGAGCCGCTTTCGGCCGTCGTGTTCTCCGCCGTCCTTTTAGGCGAAGCCATAACACCGGTCCGCCTGATGGGCGCCGCACTTATCATCGGCGGCGCGATTTTTTGCGAACTCGCCGGCAAACGCGCAAACGCCAAGGCCGGCATCGCCCAGGTAGCACGTGCTTAAAAGCCCCTCTTCAGTTTTGAAGCAGGGGCGCGTCCGCGGTTATCACATTGCAGCAAGCCATTCAGCGGATATGCCCCTGCTTTGAAATGCTACCTGCGTACATGAATAATCCCCAGTTGAGGATTATTGTCTAAAATCACCCGATGTGCCAAACTGCTCTTATATGTATAAAGATGGCATAAAGGTCTACTGCTCTTGGCAGAGGCCGGATGTCTAAGGGAGTCCACGTGGCACACAACAAACTGGAGGTAAGCCCCCAAGACCAGCGTAGTCAAGGCGGGCATGGAGCCATTCCCCTCTCCGCTGGCATGCTGCTCGTAACGCTCGGCGTCGTCTATGGCGACATCGGCACGAGCCCTATGTACACCATGAAATCAATCGTCGCCAACAACGGCGGCATCGGCACCGTCAGCGAGGACATGATTCTGGGCGCGCTTTCGCTCGTCATCTGGACCATGACGCTCGTGACCACGGTCAAATACGTGGTAATCGCCATGAAGGCCGATAACCACAACGAAGGCGGCATCTTCGCTCTGTTCAGCCTCGTACGCAAGGTGGCGCCGTGGCTGATTCTCCCCGCCATGATCGGCGGTGCGGCACTGCTTGCCGACGGCATCCTCACCCCCGCCGTCACGGTCACCACAGCCATTGAGGGCCTGCGCACCATCGAGTGGGGCCACGCGCTATTGGGTGACGGGCAAACCAACGTCATCATTATTACCATCATCATTATCTGCGGCCTATTTGCCATGCAGCGCGCCGGTACCTCGTCGATCGGCAAGCTGTTCGGCCCGCTCATGACGCTGTGGTTCCTGTTCCTGGCAGGCGCCGGCCTGTTCAACATGCTCGGCAACCTGTCCATCTTGCGCGCGCTCAACCCCATTCGCGGCATCATGTTCCTGTTCTCGCCCATCAACCACTCGGGCATCATGGTGCTCGGCTTTGTCTTCCTGTCGACGACCGGCGCCGAGGCCCTCTACTCGGACATGGGTCATGTGGGCAAGGCCAACATCTATGCATCCTGGCCGTTTGTTAAGGCGGCCCTTATCCTCAACTATCTGGGTCAAGGCGCTTGGCTGCTCGCCAATAACTCCAACCCCCAGATGCTCGCGATGGATATCGTCAACCCGTTCTATATGATGCTCCCCGAGCCCCTGCGCCCCTTTGCCATCGTGCTTTCGGCCGTGGCGGCCATCATCGCCTCGCAGGCGCTCATCACCGGCTCGTTCTCGCTGGTATCCGAGGCAACCCGTCTCAATCTCATGCCGCACCTGCGCATCCACTACCCCAGCGACACCAAGGGTCAGCTCTATATTCCGCTCGTCAACAACATCATGTGGGTCGGCTGCATTTTCATCGTGCTGCTGTTCCAGAACTCCGAGCGCATGGAAAGCGCCTATGGCCTCGCCATCACCGTGACCATGCTCATGACCACGACGCTTTTGACGAGCTATATCGCCGGCATTCTCAAGCACAAGCTGGGCGCCTGCATCTTCGCCCTGCTTTTTGGCGCCATCGAGCTCTGCTTCTTTGCCTCATGCCTCACTATGTTCTTTGACGGCGGTTACGTCATGATCTTCTTGGCCTCGCTGCTGTTTGGCCTTATGTATGTGTGGCGCCGCGGCACCGCCATCGAGCGCACGCAAACGATCCTGCTGTCCGTCTCCAAGTACATCGATCAGCTCAACCGTCTGCGCAACGACGAGACCTACCCCGTGCTCGCCGACAATCTGGTGTTCCTCACCAACAGCCCCGATCCGCTCACGCTCGACCGCGACGTGCTCTATTCCATCCTGGACAAGCATCCCAAGCGCGCCAAGGCATACTGGTTCATCAACGTGCACGTTACCGACGAGCCCTATACGCACGAGTATTCCGTTGAGACCTTTGGCACGGACTTTTTGTTCCGTGTGCGTCTGGACCTGGGCTTTAAGGTCAATCAGCGCGTTAATGCCTACCTGCGCCAGATCGTTGGCGACTTGATGGCATCGGGTGAGCTACCGCCGCAGCATCACACCTACTCCATCTACGAGACCCGCGGCAACGTGGGCGACTTCCGTTTTTGCATGCTGCGCAAGATGCTCGCCCCCGAAACGGACATCAACCGCAATGACCACCGCGTCATGGCCATCAAGTACGCCGTCCGCCGCGCCTGCGGAAGCCCGGCACGCTGGTACGGTCTAGAGAACTCGGCCATCATCATCGAGTACGTGCCGCTGTTTGCCCGCATGCGCCCGGCCGTTAAGCTCGTGCGCACCCAGGTGCCGCTCGAGGTTCAGATCGAAGAGGCCGAGGAAATGGAAGTCGACATCTTCTCGGACGACCTGGTCAACGGCAACGAGGCCGGTAGGGACATGAACGTCGACCCCACTGAGTTGCTCGAGAGCGTCGCCGATACGCCCGAACAGCAACAGCTCGACGGCCTCGAGAGCGAACAACTCAACGACGCCAACTTCTAGCGACGTCACAAATCAACGACAGCGACCCTGCACCTCACGAGAGATGCAGGGCCGCTTTGCATTGCAGTAAAGCCAACGGCTACGAACGACGCGGCTCGGGGGTCACGAGCCTATCGGGGCTCGCACCCTCGGCATCCATCAGGCTCACATAGCGAATCGACGGATCCCCATACATCGCGTAGTAATAATTGCCCGTGCGCGCGCTAAAGCATCCGGTATAGATAGTCTTCTCGAACTTGCCATCACCCATCCTGGACGCCCCCTCAATCATCACCACGCCCTCGAGCGAGCGGAACATGCGGACGACGTTTTCGGTCTCGCTCTCCTTTTGCGGGTAATTGGCATTGAGGTACGCCGCCTTTACAAAACGGCTCGGCGAATAGCAATCGCCCGGAATACCGCGCATGCCGGCACCCGCGCCATAGGGCTTGAGCTCGGCGCCACGCCATGTCGCCGTCTGCGGAAAATCGCTTGTGGCAGTGATATAGGTGCGCAGGTTTTCCATGTGCCACGGGAAGGTCGGCTGGTTGGCAAGGGTGTCGACCGGATCGTCGTATACATGCAGGCCGTCAGCCATCATCTCGACCACGATGCTGCGCTGGCTGTCGCCGATAATCCAATGGAGCAGCGACACACCCAGCCCCTCTCCTGCAGATTTGGCGACAATCACCGTATCGCGCAGCGCAGCCTCGACCTCGTCGACCGTCGAGAACGTCGCTGCCACCCACAGGGGAAACTCATAGGCCGCGATATTGGTCTTGCCGTCGACAGGATCCTCGGCATACTCGGCATAACCCGGGAAATTGAGACCCGCCACGGCGAGGCCCGCATCGTTGCCGCAGTCGAAGAACATAGGGTAGTTCTTGTAATCGATGCACATACCGATCACCGCGTGTGCCGCTGTCGCGTCGTCGATAAACGAATACGGAATGTGAAACCCGCGCGGCATCACGCGAACCTGTTGGCCGTAGTCAAAGCTCCAGTCGAGGTTGCGGCCCAGATACATGTGGCCAGAATTATCGGTAAATCGAATGCTCGTGCACATAGCGCCTCCTAGCCTTACGTTCTT
>CAKTWE010000080.1 GCA_934630385.1 uncultured Collinsella sp. | reverse complement strand
CGCTCGCTTAACCGTGCCCCTACTCATCCCCAGAAGCTCAACGAGTTCGAACTCGGTGGGAATCTTGGCGTCTACGTCCCATTCGCGGTTGTATATTTTTTCGCGAATGAAATTCGATGCCTGAACGTGCAGGGGTACGGAGCTTGCCTTGTCCAACATGTTCCGTTCCTTTCCTTGATTTGTATTTATACATATATAGACATTTAAGGACAATACTAGACATGACTATGAATGCGCAACCCTTTTGACCGGCAATTCAATACATGAGTTGTTGAACTACCTGCGTCTTTTCGAACTCGAGTGGACATGCTACGTTATCCCTCACGAAAAGCCTCCGATATAATTGAAAGCGCAGGTTTAAACTTCTCTGTACCTATGACCGCATTTAAACCCAAAATTTTTTGCGCCCAAATGACTTGATTCCGGTTGAACGGTCGGTTTTTGACGGCGAACGGAATGTCCGATCCCATCGGTCTTCTCTCCGCAAACCAGTAAATTAAAAAACGGGCTCCGTAGAGCCCGCAACTACACCAGACGTCAGTTTACGGAAGACAGCCCCTCAAAACCCGTCCGCGCAGTTTATTGGTTCTCGATGCTGCCGATATTCTTGAGCTCGATGGAGATGAGGCCGTTGGGCTCGTTAACGAACTCGATGTACTCGGAGTTCGAACCCATCTCGGCCGGGAAGCTGATCTCGATACCCGTGTCGGTACGAATCTTATGATTGCGCACGGCCGCGCGCTCGACCTGCTTGCGTTCCACGGGCACGCGCTCGGGAACCTTCTCCTCGGTCAGCGCCGCGCGCACGCTTTCCTTGATGACCGGCTCGTCCTCAAAGACCTCATCGACAATATCCCAAGGCGGCAGTTCCTCGTCATCCTCAACCTTCTCGGCAACGGCAGCCTTAACCTTAGCGAGCGCTACGGCCGTATTGGCACCGTGCTCTTCGGCGACCTCCTCGACCACGCGCGTCACGGTGTCGATGACCTCCTTGCCCGATACGCCCGTGTCGCACTGCAGCAGGCCATCGGGGATAAGCATACGGTCCTCGCCGGCAATCTTGCGCTTCTTGTCCACGTAGCCGATCTCCATGGTGCTTGCACGCACGATGGCATAGCTCGGCACCTTTTGCGAGGGGTTCGGCAGAATGGCGTAGTGGCGCGCGATGTCGTTGCGCACCTCCCCCTCCTCGCGGCCCACTTCGTGCATAAAAGCCTGCTTGGAGCCCAGCAGCATCACGGCAAACCAGCGGGCATCCTCATCGTCGTCAAAATCGGCCACGAGCACGTCGGTGGACTCAGCTTTCTCGGCCTTGGTGAGCTCGGAGGAGATAAACTCCGCAATCTGCTGTGACAGGTCCACGAACTCACGCTCACCAAAGAAGTAGCCCTTGAGCTCGCCGCCGAATGCGGAGTTCTCGGCAAACGTGGCACGTTTATTGTCGGCCGAGGTACGTGCACGGCGCAGATGCGTGGTCACGAAGTTGCGCACGGTACGGCTCTCGATATCGAGCTCGCGCTGGCTCATAACGTTGACGGCAGAGTCAAAGTCCAGGATATGCAGAATCGCGTGATTGATTTTCATATACGGCATTCCGTTCTAGATCGATTTCGGCACGAACCAGTATAGCGGTCGAGCCCGCCCCAGGCGCATCGAAGATTGGTGCATCGGGGACAGGTTGCTTTGCACCAATGGCTAGCGCAGGAGCTCGGACTGCCAAGCCTCGAGTTGTTCTGCCAAGCTCTTGCCGGCAGCGGGCATGTCGACCTGGGGACGTTTGGGCAGAAGCGCACACTTAAGAATCGCAGCGATGGTCTGCGAGACAAAGCGTCGCGTATCCTTGTCAAAGCCTTGCGCAGCCTGGAGCATCATGGGCAGGCTCTCGCGCAGATTCCCAGCGATATCAGCAAACCGCTCAGCACCCGTAGCCTCAAACACGGAGAACAACGCATCTACAAAACGCTCGCGTTCGCTAGGTGACACCGCAAGCAGCATCTCGCGAATGGAGCCATCAACGTATCGAGCACCGGCGGACAGGCACTCACAGTACACGAAGTCGCGACCATCAACCACCCAGCTAAAGGGATTGTGCTGCAGCAGGCTGAACTCGGTGCTCTCAACGATGGCATAGTCCTCCTGCGTCTCGAACATCATGCCAAAGATCGACGACCGAGGTAGCGTCTTGTCGATTCGACCGGAAAGATCGGCAAAGGCGTTGCCGTTCAGAAACTCCTCGACGAAGCCCGGACCATCATGGGAATACACCCGTTCGATTCGCTCACGGGCGACATCGGAGCACATCGCCGCACCGTACACCGCAAGGTTTCCACCCTTGGAATGACCTCCGCACAAAAGCGGCCCGTCAATCGCATCCGCCGCCTCGTCCACATACCGCGCCGCGGATTCCTGGGCCGGCACAGGACACCGGAATGCCATGTTAAAGTCCTCTTTCCAGCCCACAATCGTACTGTCGGTCCCCCGAAAGGAAAGATAACTAAACCCCGCCGGAAACCGGAACGCCATGGCTGCAAACTGCTCTGTCGCCACCACATCGCTCACGGCACGGTAGCCGCAAACGTGCACGCCACGGTAGCGAGGGCTTGCTGCCACGGCCTCCAACAAGGCCCTGCTCCCCTCTGGGTCCCACAAGTCGCCAATCATGTCCCGGTAGCACTCGGCACGCAGCAGCTCGCGTACGTCTAGGCCCTGCCAGTTCGTCAGCTCCGCCATATCACCCGGCAAACGCAAATAGGACAACCACGCAAAGACCAGGCTATCCACCGCGCAGAACGGCCGCTCCTCAAACGGATCAAACACCGTCTGGGCATAGGTCAAAAAATTAGGCGAATCCGACATGGCCCTCCCATCAACTATGGTGCATTGGGGTCAGGTCACTTTGCACCAAAAAGGCGCCCGGGCCGTGTGGGCTCGGACGCCTTCATTGTAGCTTTTCGCTCTAACGAGCTTGATTTAGCAGGAGAAGTCGACGCTGTCGATGATGTCCTTGAGGGCCTTGGCGGAGGCGGTGAGCTCATGTTGCTCGTCATCGTTCAGCGGCACGGGAACGCGGCAGACAACGCCGTCGCGACCAACGACGGTCGGCATGGAGATGGCAAGATCGGACAGGCCATACTCGCCCACCATGAGCGAGGAGACGGGCAGAACGGTCTGCTCATCGCGCATGACGGCGGTGCAGATGCGCTTGACGGCCATGGCAACGCCATAGTAGGTGGCGTGCTTCTTCTCGATGATGGTGTAGGCGGAGTTCTTGACGTCCTCGGCGATGCGCTTCTCGGCGGCTTCGTGCTCCAGGTGGCCGTGAAGCTCGCAGAAGGTGTTCAGCGGAACGCCGGCAACCTGAGCGCTGGACCAAGCGACAAACTCAGAGTCGCCGTGCTCACCCATGACATAGGCCTGGACATCGCGCGGGTCGACCTCAACGTGGGCGCCGAGCATCTGCTGCAGACGGCCAGTGTCGAGCACGGTGCCGGAACCGATGACGTGACCCTCGGGCAGACCGGACATCTTGATGGCAGCGAAGGTCAGAACGTCGACCGGGTTGGAGACGATGAGCAGAATGCCGTCGAAGCCGGACTTCTTAATCTCGGGAATAATGGACTTAAAGATGTTGACGTTCTTGTTGACCAGGTCCAGACGGGTCTCACCGGGCTTCTGGGCAGCGCCAGCGGTGACGACGATCATGGCGGCGTCGGCGACATCGGAATAATCGCCGGCGTAGATCTTCATCGGCTCGGCAAACGTCATGCCGTGCGCGATATCCAGGGCCTCACCCTCGGCGCGGTTCTTGTCCACGTCGATGAGGACCATCTCGGAGAACAGACCGCTCTGCATCAACGCGAACGCCGAAGACGAACCGACGAAACCGCAGCCGACAATAGCGACCTTCTTCTCGTTAACCATTAGAAACTCCCATCTCTCTCCACAAACAAGCCGCCCGGGAACGACCCGAGCGGCTTGCCGTAATCCCAATACATCCAATCGGGACTTTGATTATGCTCCTATTCGCAGCAAAAAATCGACCGTTTACCGAAATTGTTTGCAGGATTCGTAAAAGAACTGCACGAAATCGGTTTCGAGCTATTGACGAGCCGAAATACTTTTCTAATACAGGCCCGCCTCGCGAATGGCCTCGACAGCCAAAGCAATCTGATCAGGCGGCAGGACCAGCGCCATGCGCACATGCCCCTCACCCGAAGGACCAAAGCTCGCACCCGGCGTCACCACAACGCCGGCCTTCTCCATGAGCTCCTCGCAAAACGCCATGGAATCGGTGCGACCACCGGGAAGCTTGGCCCATACAAACATAGAGCCATGCGCGTTAGGACGCTCCCAGCCCAGGCCCTCAAGACCGTCGCACAGGGCATCGCGGCGCTCCTGGTACTTCAGACGCTGCGCCTCGACCTCATCGCGCGGACCGTTCAGGCAGGCGATAGCAGCCTTCTGGATCGGGAAGAACATGCCAAAGTCGATCTGGCCGCGCAGCTTGGCAAAGGCCGAGACCACATCCTCGCGGCCGACCAAAAAGCCGATACGCGCACCGGTGACGTTAAACGACTTGGAGAGCGAGAAGAACTCCACGCCCACCTCGAGCGCACCGGGATACTGTAAGAAGCTGCCGCCGGGCTCGCCGTCGAACACGATGTCGGAGTACGCATTGTCATGGACGATGAGCAGGTCGTGCTCGCGGGCGAAAGCAATGATCTCCCCATAGACCTCGGGCGTGCCCACCGAGCCCACCGGGTTGGCAGGCAGCGACACGATCATGTACTTGGTGCGATCGGCAACCTCGGGGTCGATACCCGCCACATAGGGCAGGTAATTATGCTCGGCAACCAACGGATAGTACTCGAGCTTGGCATCGGCGATCTTGGCACCCGCCTCAAAGACCGGGTAGCACGGATCGGGAACCAGAATGGTGTCGCCCGGATCGAGCAGGGCCAGACCCAAATGGCCCACGCCCTCCTGCGTGCCGTTGCACGACTGCACCATGGACGGCGTAATACCCGAAACGCCAAAGCGGCGCTCATAGTAATCGCACACGGCTTGCTTGAGTTCGGGCAGGTCGCGCAGGGCATACTTCCACATCTCGGGATCTTGGGCTGCTTGCGTGAGCGCCTCGACCACGTGGTCGTACGGCTTAAAGTCGGGCGTGCCCACGCTCATGTTGTAAATGGTCTTGCCTTGAGCCTTCAGCGCGAGAAGCTTGTTGTTGAGCGAGGCGAAGACCTCCGCGCCAAAGCGGTCGAGACGCTGCGATGCCTGCATGGTGCCACCTTTCGATATGAAAAACGCGGCGCTCCGACAAGAGCGCCGCGCGATACGGGCCATCAGATTGCAAAAGTGTAACGCTTGCAACCCCCGTATTGGTTCAATTTAGCCAACCTTAGTCAATTGCATTAAGCGCGTCGATCTGCGCAAGCCACAGTCGCGAGCTGGCGTCACTCGGCATACGCCAATCGCCACGCGGGCTGAGCGTCACCGAGCCCACCTTGGGACCATCGGGCAAGCAGCTGCGCTTAAACTGCTGGGCAAAGAAGCGACGATAGAACGTACGCAGCCACGCGTGGACGGTCTTGGCGTCGTAGACGTCCTCGAAGCTCTTGAGCGCCATGCGGTAGATCTTGCCTGGCTCAAAGCCAAAACGCAGCAGGTAGTAGAGGAAGTAGTCGTGCAGCTCGTACGGGCCCACCAAATCCTCGGTCTTCTGCGCAATCTCGCCGTCGCCCGTGGGCGGCAGAAGCTCGGGGGACACCGGCGTATCGAGGATATCGAGCAGCGTCTCGGCAATACGCCCGCCAAAGACATCAGCCGCATAACGCACCAGATGGCGCACAAGCGTCTTGGGCACGCTCGCGTTGACGGCGTACATGCTCATGTGGTCGCCGTTATAGGTAGCCCAGCCGAGCGCCAGCTCCGACAGATCGCCCGTGCCGATAACAAAACCGCCGGCCTGGTTGGCCAGATCCATCAGGATCTGCGTACGCTCGCGAGCCTGGCTGTTCTCGTAGGTCACATCCTGCACAGCAGGGTCATGCTCGATATCCTTGAAGTGCTGCTCCACGGCCGCGTGGATCGAAACCTCGCGGAAGCTCACACCCAGGTCGTGGGCAAGCGACTCGGCATTCGACTTGGTGCGATGCGTCGTGCCAAAGCCGGGCATGGACACGGCAGTGATGCCCGTGCGCGGCAGCCCCAGTGCATCGAAGGCACGCACGGTCACAAGCAGCGCCAACGTGGAATCCAGGCCGCCCGAAAGACCGATGACTGCAGCCTTGGTACCCGTATGGGCAAGGCGGGTCTTGAGGCCGGCAGTCTGCAGGTCGAGGATGGTCTCGCAACGCTCGGCCAGGTCACCATGGTCGGCCGGAACAAAGGGCGCGCGCGGAAAAACGCGGTCGATGTCGCAGGCGTTGCGCAGGACGGGAGCCTCGGAGAGCGTGCCCTCAAAAGAGAACTCAACGGTCGTGGCCTCCGGCGCATCGTCCGCGCGGGTCCACGTCGTCGAGCGACGGCGCTCGGCAACCAGGCGGTCAAGGTCAACGTCGGCGACGGCCATATCGCAGGTAAGCAGTTTGGTCGCGGCGAGCTTGGAGCCGTTTTCGTAGACGAGGTTCTCCCCCGCAAAGACCATGTCGGTCGTGGACTCGCCCTCACTCGCGTCCGCGTAGGCATAGGCGCAGTACAGGCGCGCGCTTTGGTTAGAGATAAGGCTGCGGCGGTAATCCGCCTTGCCGATAATCTCGTCCGAGGCCGACGGGTTGAGGATCACCGTCGCACCGGCAAGCGCCATCTCAGTCGAAGGGGGTGCCGGCACCCACAGGTCCTCACAGACCTCAACGCCCAGCACCAGGTCCTCGGCGCCCTCATCACAGCAACGGTAGACAAGCCCCGAACCCAGCGGGACCGGACCCTGACCGGCAAATTCAACCCACACGGGATCCGCAGGCGCCGGAGCAAACCAACGACGCTCATAGAACTCGCCATAGTTGGGCAGATACTTCTTGGCCGTGAGGCCCAAAAGCTCGCCCGCGCAGCACACGGCGGCGCAGTTGTAGATATTCTCGGCAACTGCAACGGGAAGGCCGATGGTAAAGACAATCGGCAGCTCGCGGGTTTCATCGAGAATATGTGCCAGTGCGGTCTCGCAGGCATGCAGTAATGTGCGGTTATGGAACAGATCAGCCGCGGTATAGCCAGTCAGATTAAGCTCGGGCAGCACCAGCGCGCGAACGCCACGCTCGGCAGCCTCGCGAACAGCGGAAAGCGCCACCTCGGCATTACCCTCGACATCGGCAACGCGAATCTGCGGCGACGCCGCCGCCACACGCAAAAAGCCATCAGAC
>CAKTWE010000079.1 GCA_934630385.1 uncultured Collinsella sp. | reverse complement strand
TTGAAGATTACCGGGCGCGTGCCATCGTTGCAGCAGCAGATCATCTCGTTCTCCCGCTCCATCCATCCCCGCATAATCGATCCGCCCTGCAGTCCCGTGTAGATGTAGCGCGAAATGGCGTCCCACGCCTCGGAGCAATGAGGACGCCTTGGGCCGCCGGCAACAGTGTCGGGATCGGCGTCGGTTCTCGTCAGCGTGCCGAGGCCGCCTTGCCAGAAATGGTCCTTGTCGCCGTCGCGCTCGAACAGAAACTCGTCGCCCACGTTGTAGCACGGGCACGCTCCCGCCTGCTTGTCCGCGCAGTAGCGCTCCTGCAGCTCGGGGAACAGTTTCTTATCGATTACCGTCATTTTCACCTGGTGCTTCACGGTGGCTCCGCCTTTCTCTTGAATTGTGAAGTAGTATGCTTGATGTAGGTTGAAGATGCGAGTACGCACCTTCAAGATAGGTACATTACTAAAGTAGAGCGTTAGGGAAGAATCCATGGCAGGGGCAAAAGAGGGGGTTGTGTTCGCGCGCAACGGCATCGAGAACACTGGCTTTGCGTACGCGTTCTCCCTGATAGAGGGCAAGTACAAGCTGCCAGTTCTGTTCTGCCTGTACCTGGACGGCACGACGCGCTACAACGAGCTCAAACGCAAGCTTGCGCCCGCCACTTACAAGTCGCTCACCTCTGCGCTGAGGGGCCTGGTCGCCGATGGTCTTGTCAAGCGCGTTGAGTACCCCCAGGTACCACCGAAGGTGGAGTACAGCTTGACCGAGCGCGGCCTGTCGCTCATGCCAGTGCTTGACGAACTCTGCCTTTGGGGCGAGGCCCATCGCGATGACCGGGTTCCGTCGTCCGACTGGTAGGCGGCGCGGAGGGGCATGTGGATGCCGACGGGGATGAAGATATCTAAAACGAAAAAGACCTGAAAGAACTTGGATTGGATTAAGAAGATCGATAAATCCAGTTTCACTGCCCCCGAAACGGCCTCGCTTCGTCCTCGGGGACAATGACGCTTGCTCATTCACTTGGATTTGTCTTGAGGAGCGCCTTGCCATGCAGGTCGTAATGCCTGGGCTTGGGTTTTCCACCGATATTCGATCATTTTTAGCAACGGGCAAGGCAGGAAGCCTTTTGAGCCCCGATAGTACCAAAAACGCCCCTTTTGAAACTCGGCCATTGTTTAGCATGCAACCCACCAACTGCAATCAAAAGGGAGAGGTGGGTTGTATGGATGAAAGAGATAAGAACCAGATGCTGGGCACGCCGACCGGATTCACTGAGGTCGACAAGCTGCTCAGGGGTTTGTGCGGCGGGAACTTGATCATTCTCGCGGCTCGGCCCGGAGTCGGCAAAACTACATTCGCTCTGAACGTCGCAACGAATGCCGCAAAGTCCGGCGCTACCGTGGTCTTTTTCAGCTTGGAGACGAGCGGCGACGATGTTGCTAAGCGCACTCTATGCTCTGAAGCGCGCGTGAGTTTGCGCCGAATGCGACAAGGGAACCTACAAGAAGGCGAACGGCATGCCATCGCGAACGCCGCCGACGCGCTTTCGGGCCTAGAGCTTTATGTCGACGACTATCCGGCCCTCTCGCTCCCCGAAATGCGTGCCAAAGCGCACCGTCTGCTGCGCGACAAGAAGAAAGGCCTGGTCATCGTCGATTACCTGCAGCTCGTACCGCCGCCATCAAATTGCCACGACGGCAGCCGCGCCGTTGAACTCACCGAAATCTTGTGTGGCTTGAAGGTACTTGCGAAAGAGATGGGTATCCCTGTGCTCGCGCTCTCCAATCTGCATTTCCCATATGGAGAGGGCAGGATCGAACGCCCCACGCTTTTCGACCTTCGCAAATTGGGTCCCTTCGAGCAGGTCGCCGACATCGTTATGTTTATCTATCGCCCCAAGGACGCGATAGAGGCCGAGATCAACGGCAACGGCGAGCCGGAAACTGCCGAACTCATCGTCGCCAAGCACCACTACGGCCCCACGTGCGATATCACGCTGACGTTCAACCCCGAGTACGCCAGATTCGACAACCGCAACGAGACATCCAATATGTAAGGGCATACCGGACTGTTTGTTGCTCTGCTATGCGAAAACATGCAAGGATGAGCATCCTGCTGTTGATCGGTTCGACGTATCGGCAGGTAGGAACTAGCGTGACCGATCCGCTCTTTGCCATCCAATGGCGCTAGAGGCTCACAGCCTGGGAATCTCCAGCTGCATTGTCAGCTGTGGCGAGCAGACATTTGTCTCCGAAGATGGCAGAGGCCTTCTGGTTGCGTGGGGCGTTCCCGATCATTTGGCATCAGCCGCGACGCCATGTTCAGCCCACTTCCTTCTTGTATTCAGCACCGGCACATGCTATAAGGTTATTGGTGGCTCATTAAGCTACCTCCAAGTGCCGGGGGAGTCCCCCGGCTATTTTTTTATCCATTCCATTAGGAGTCCCCATTGGCCAAGGAGCTCAGCATCTTCGTCGACGAGAGCGGCGACCGCGGCGGCAAAGCTCGCTACTACCTGCTCACACTCGTCTTTCACGACCAGGCAGACAGCATCGCCGAGGCGGTCACGGGCTATGAGGCCAAGCTTGCCAGGGCCGATCTCCCTAACATTCCGTTTCACTCCGAGCCTCTCATGAACGGGCACAAGGATTATGAGTTTCTTAACATCGAGCAGCGCAAGGTGATGCTCGCCTACTTCTCCTCGTTCGTCCGCAAACTTCCCATTTCCTATATCACGTTCGTCTACCGCCGCAGCCAGTTCGAAGACCCGGCAAGGCTAATGGAGCGCATGGGGCGCGACATCTCCTCCGCCATGATTGAACACCTGGGCTTCTTCCAGTCCTTCGACGATGTGAAGGTCTATTACGACAACGGTCAGGACATTGTCAAGCAGGCGCTCGACCGCTCGGTGGGTAAGGTCCTCTCAAAAGGGGTCGTCCGACGCCGCAAGACCTCGATGACCGACTACCGCCTCGAGCAGGTGGCGGATTACCTCTGCACTATCGAACTTGCCTTGGTCAAGTACGAAGCCAAGGAGAACGGTGAGACGTACAACAAGTTCTTCGGAGGTATAGGCCCTTTCAAGAGGAACTGGCTCAAGCAAGCCCGCAGCAAGCGGATATAGCCGGTCTCGCGATTTCGCAAGGAACGGTCAGCTCTCCTCTGGCGGGGAACTCCGGGCGACGTGCTTCGAGCAGCGGAAGCTGAAGCGCAAGCAGAAGCAGCGCGGGCAATGATCGGTGCCGACATCGGCCCAGACGTGAACAGTGCTACGCTCCCTGTTCACGGGGCGCGAAACCGCAAAGGTTGCACAGAGGTTGCAAAATAAGCAGCCTCCGACCTGTTTTCGCAGGTCAGAGGCTTGAAATCAACGAATATCGTTTATTCCCACTCGATGGCTTTGGCTCTGTCGTCCCGTCATTCCAGTTGCACCCAGTTTTCTGCATCGACACGGAACGTGTACCGCCGAATGACGCGATGTCGCGTTTCGTCGGTTTCGGGGACAAAAGCTGGGACAACCTCAAAAACTTTTTCCAAACTCAGGGGTTTGAGTTTTTGTTTTTGTCCCAAAGGGCGCGGCGGGCCGCCTTTGGAGGCTCGATGGTGCCGAAACGCCCGTTTCGAAACTCAACCGCCCTTCAGCCTGCAAGCCGCCAGCTGCAATCGCAAATGATTGGTCGCGGGCGGCTTCCAACGCGATTCCAAAGCCGCAGGTCAGGCGACTGCGCTGCTGACAGGGAAAGGGAGTCGTATCGGGCGGCTTGCCCATGAGTCGACGGTGAGGCCTCCACCGAATGTCGAGAACATGCTGGTAAAATAGGCAATACTTTTTATGACAGGAGACCGAGCATGGCCGAACCCCACGATAGGAAGCCGATCCTCACGATCGAGCAGCAGATAGAGCACCTCAAGCAGAAGGGCGTAGCCTTCGAGCTGTGTTCCGAGGAAGAGGCCGCGGACTACCTGCGCGATAAGTGCAACTTCTTCAAGCTCGCATCCTACCGCAAACTCTTCTCGAAATACGAGGGAGGCCCGCGCGACGGCCGCTACGTAGACCTCGACTTCGGCCAGCTGCGCCTGCTCGCGGCGCTCGACCAGGAGCTGCGCCACGCCCTGCTCGGCATGACGCTCGACATCGAGCATTTCCAGAAGGTGACACTGCTTCGCGAGATGGAGGACCGCAGAGAGGACGGCTACGCCATCGTGGCCGACTACATGGCATCGCTTACCACTACAAACAGGGAGTACCGCCTGCGCGAGCTCAAGATGAGCGGCCGCAGCCCCTACAGCTCGAGCCTCTACGCGAAGTACTCCGGCGACATGCCTGCCTGGGCCTTCCTTGAGCTCACCTCGTTCGGCACCCTCATCGACTTCGTGCGCTTCTGCGCCAGGCGATGGGGCGACAGGCGCCTCGAGGCCTCCCACTACGACCTCAAGCGCGTGAAGTCCGTCCGCAACTGCGCCGCGCACGGCTCGTGCCTGATCAACTGCTTCGCCGAGAGGGGCGCCGCCCGGGGCTCGGCGTCCAGCGGCGTCTCCCGAAGGGTCGCCGCCGTGGGAATTCCCAAGGCGACCAGGAGGAAGTGGATGGGGAATACGGCCATGCAGGAGGTCGCGACCGTGCTCGTGGCGCACTCCGGCTTGGTACCCGAGGGCTCCTCGCGCTCGCGCGCCGCATCCGAGCTCGCCGAGATGTTCGCCAGGGCCGACGGCGAAACCGAGGCGCTGCCCGACAAGGGGCCCGACGCCGCAGCTCGCTCCGCGCTCGAGTTCCTTCGCAGGTTGACAGAATCGCTCGGGTTGGTAGAATAGCCTGCAGATAGCAAAACCTTCACGGTTTTAGGGGCGGACTTGCGCAAGCGACTCTGCCCTATTTTTATATTCACTCGCTATAGGAGACGGGTGATATCTGGGTCAATGACAGAACTGAGAAGCCTAGAATAGTGGAGCCAGTTAGAAACCCTCGGGTTTGCGGGGCAGGATCGTGAAAGCGGTTCTGCCCTATTTTTTTCCTCCGTCTGCTCCAAATCAAGTAGTTCGAAGATAGCCTGTAGGCGTCCTCATGGGCGCCTATTATTTTCAGGGAATCGGCCGCTTCATGAACGAGCGACCGGCTTGACCTAGATCGAACCGCCTTCATCTCCGTCTAGGCGCCGGCGATCAACATCGTAAATCCGCGCGTGCTACAATGCGGGCACCAGAGATGAAAACACAGTCCCCGTCGGGTAGTCGTGGGCGTGCGGGAGTCCGCATCAGTAACCTGCCTCCTTGGTTGTCCCTTCTCTGCATGGTCATCTACATAAAGGAGGAATCAACCATGCAGATCAGCGTGTCGTCCACCCTGACCGTATATCACGACGGCCAGTTTTGGGTCGGGCTGGCGGAGCGCGTCGAGGACGGCAGATACGGCGTTGCCCGCATCGTCTTCGGCACAGAGCCATCCAATGAGGAAATCCTGCAATTCATTACAGGCAAATGGGCGAAGCTCGCGTTCTTCGGCGACGATCCGACTGAGGTGAACAAACCTGCGAAGAACCCCAAGAGACGCGCCCGCGAGGCGTCGAGGGCCCTTAAGCAGCCGGCGATGGGCACCAAGGCGCAGCAGGCGCTCGCGAATCAGCGGGAGACAATGAAGCGAGAGTCGGTACGCGCAAGAAGCCAACGCCGCGCGGACGAGGCAGAGGCGCGTTTCGAGCAGCGGAAGTTGAAGCGCAAGCAGAAGCATCGTGGGCATTGATCGCCATTTGCAGCAAAGCAAACCATATACAGCAGCGGCGCCAGTTCCACTTGAAGCCGACGCCGCGTAGACGCTGATGGTGACGGCTATGCACGGGTACGGGCGTGCCGCCGCACTTCACAGCTTGTTTCTCAAGTATTTGGGGCGCACGCGCGACGTTCAAAAATGTGGAGCGACTCCGCATGGCTCGAGGCTGAGCCGAGGCGCCCTACTTCTCGCCCTCCGGCAGCCCCACGATGCGGTCGATGTCGACGGCAAAGCGGGGCCTTCCCTCGCGCTCGTAGAGGTCGAGGTATGCCTGACACTCGGAGACAATGCGCTTGGTGTTGCTATCGATAATGCGCTGGAGCGTCTCATAGTAGGCCGAACCCTCGGTCCTAAAGCGACGCTGGTAGGCCTGGTTATGGGGAACATCTTGATGCAGTGGATGCCGTGGCGGCAGTTGGGGCGCATCGTGGGGCGGGGTGGCAACGCAAAGTACTGGTCTTTGGGCACGTTAGGGGCGATGTTGGAACGCAGCGGCACGGCGAAGTCCCTGCGCTTCCCGCGAAAACGCAGCCTCACCACTACGATGCAGGGACGATTGTGCTTAAGCATGAGCTCGCGGTCGCCCTCGGCGTGGTCGAAGAAGTCCTGGGGATGGATACAATCTTCATCGGTTACGCCCCCTTCATACGAAGCGGGGCCCGCATCGCTGCGGGCCCCTACAGGTGGGCGATATTCTACGCCTTGCGGCACCCCGTCGCCCACGGAGGTTAAACGTACACGTAAGCCGTACTCTGAAAGCCGCGGCTTCCGGCAAGTAGTTTATACCACGAGAGGTCGCTTTCAATGCGCACAGCTCGCAAAATAGCACTCGCTGGGCCGTCACCCCTGGCCGTTGCCCTCCAATCTTCATTGGAGTCAGCAGGTCAATTCATATAGTTATGGGGGTGTATCCTAAAGGAAATCAAATTTATACCCCCATAACTAAGGAATTTTCTATTCCCACTCAATGACTAGAGCCCTGGTGTAATTGGCTGGATCACCGTTCCGGGAACCGGTATCGACCTACCTGTCCGCCAAGCTCCTTCTTCAGCTCCAGCCTAGTATCTGACTCGCGCCGCTATAAGCGAAAACCGGAGAGATGCGTCTTAGCCAAGTAAATAAGGTTAGCCTTATCTTACTATATGATTCGTGTGTTATAGTTAGATGGCTCTAACTGTTTGGGGGCGATAGCCATGCACGAACGCAAGGGCTTCTGGGACAAGAATGCCGGTCGGTACGACCGCTTCATGCGAAACGACCGGGCGGCGTATGAGAAGATGTATGGGCTGATTCGGCCGGTGGTGAAAGAAAAAACCGTACTGGAGGTTGCCACCGGCACGGGGCTTATCGCAAAGAGCATCGTGAATGCGGCGGCGCACATCGAAGCTACGGACGCTTCTGCAAAGATGATCCTTGAAGCAAAGCGGGACAATCAATCCGCAAAGCTGCACTTTTCCGTACAAGATATGTTCCGCCTGCCCTATGCACAGAAGTCCTTCGAAGTGGTGATCGCGTCCAACGCGCTTCACATAGTGCCGCATCCGGAAAAGGCCCTGCAAGAAATCAGGCGGGTGCTGAAGGACGACGGCGTGCTCATCGCGCCAACCTTCACCCACGCGGGGAACTCGGTTTCCGGCAAGGCAAAAGCCTTTTTCATGAGCATGGCGGGATTCCCCCTCCACAGCAGGTGGACAAGCGAGGAATACCTGCGTTTCCTGCGGCAAAACGGCTGGGCGGTGCAGAAAAGCGCGGTGCTGAAG
>CAKTWE010000078.1 GCA_934630385.1 uncultured Collinsella sp. | reverse complement strand
CGGACTCGGAGTCGCCGAGCGCGAGCGTCTCCTCGCGCTCGATCCCCAGGTGCTCGCAGAAGCGCGCAATGGCAACGCCCTTGTTGAGACCCGCCGGATTGATGTTGAACGCCCGACCGTCCTCAACACGATTAAGCTCGAGCGTCGTCGGCTTGGACAGGTGGGTCAGATGGCCGTTGCAGGCCCAAACCAAACCGCAACCGGCCTCGTCCAAGATGGCCTGAACCTCATCGTCGGGCACATCGCCACGCATGCCGACAGTGACCTCGCGGTACTTGTAACCGGTCGACATGTCGTTGTGGTACTCGATCTTATGCGGCCAGCGAGCGAGAATTTTCTCGCACACACCGGTCTGTTCGATCACCTGGTGCGGCGTGAGACCGCAGGCGGGATCGTAGGGCATGTCGCCGGTCAGGTACTCCCAATCGTTGGCCTTGAGGTCGTACATGACCAGGCCGCCCATCTCGCCGATGTAGGAGTTGAGGCCGAGGACGCGCG
Organism: uncultured Collinsella sp.; assembly: GCA_934630385.1. Taxonomy (GTDB): domain Bacteria; phylum Actinomycetota; class Coriobacteriia; order Coriobacteriales; family Coriobacteriaceae; genus Collinsella. The sequence goes on along the minus strand of CAKTWE010000078.1, from coordinate 7,052 downwards.
CGTCCTCGTGGATCATAGTGCGGTTGCGACCCGAGGTGGGAACCACCTGGATGCCGGCGCGGGCGAGCGCCACGACGGCCTCGACGAGCTTGGTCGACGGATTCCCGTCGTTGTCACGCAGTACGCACGAGCCGGGAGCAAGCATCGTGGCGTCCAGATCGGTAAAGACGTACTTGACCTTGGCCAGACGCTCGCGCATCTCGCCCGAAAGCTCGGCAACGGTCGGCAGGGTGTTGTGGGACATGGTCACTCCATTACGTAGAAAGGGCTTGGTCTAGGCGTCGTACGCCGCAAGGGTGCGCTTGAGAATCGAACCGTCGCGCTCACAAGGCTCGGGTCCGTTCTTGCGCAGCATACGCTCTTCCTCGCCCTTACCGGTCACGATGACTACGGCAGGACGGACGGTTTCACGCACGGCAGTCTCGATAGCGGCAACGCGATCAGTCACGATTTGCCAGTTATCATTTCCCTGCGCTTGAACGTTGCGCGCGATCTCGGCACAAATATCCTCGACATCCTCGGGGCCGGGGTCATCCTCGGTAATCACGATTCGGTCGGCATACTTGCCAGCGGCGATGCCCATCGTGGTGCGTCGATCGACACCCTTACCGCCCGTAGCGCCAAACACAACCGCCAGCTCGCGCTCGGGATAGTTCTCGCGCAAGTCACGCAGGAGCGTCTCGAGGCTCATGCCGTTATGTGCAAAATCGACGACGCCCAGGATTTTGCCCGATACGGACGGATACAGCTCCATACGGCCGGGAACGAAGACGCCCTCAAAGCCATGGACGATACCCTCTTCGGAAATGCCCAGGGCCTCGGCGCAGGCAATAGCGGCAAGCGCATTGGAGACATTGAACTTAACCGGCGTGGGAATCACAATGTCGCGCGTAAAGCGGGGCGTGCGCACCGTTGCCACCACGCCGCAGTCGCCATTACGAATCGCCAGCGCAAGCACGTCGGCACGCTCGTCGGTCAGGGAGAACGTCACCGTACGTTCGCAACGAGATGCCGCCTCGAGCACGCGATCGACCTTATCCATATCGAGATTGACCACGGCAAAACGGCTCTGCGAGAAGATTTTGAGCTTGCTGGCAAAGTAGTCCTCGAGCGTCGGATGCTCAATCGGCGAAATGTGATCCTCGCCGATATTGGTAAAGGCGCCGACTTCAAAGGCGATCTTGCCCGTGCGCTCGTATTTGAGGCCCTGGCTCGATGCCTCCATAACCAGCCACGGGGCACCCGCCTCCGCAGCATGTGCGATGCGAGACTGCAGCAGGAAGGATTCGGGGGTCGTCAGCTTGGAAGGGCCTGCCTCGATGCCGTCGTCAAATACAATGCCCGTATTAAGAGCGGGTCGATGACAACCCGTAAGCTTGGCCTCGTTGACGAGAATGCCGCGCAGATAAAAGCTACAGGTCGACTTGCCCTTGGTGCCTGTAAAGGCGCAGACCTTCACCTTACCCGACGGATGCCCATAAAAGGCATCTGCCACCACGGCGAGCGTGCGACGAATGTCGCTCACAATCACCGCGGGAGCATCAACATCGTAATCGACCTCGGAAACGTAGGCCACGGCGCCATCGGCGATTGCCGAAAGCAGGTACTCACGCTTAAACGCGCGGCCCTTGCAGACAAACAACGTGCCCGGACGCACCTGGCGCGAGTCGTCAGTCGCAAACTCAATGCGCTGGTCGCACGAAGCGCTCGGTTTGGAAACAACAAGGTCATCTTCCTCGAGCAACTCTATATAGCGCATCAGAGTTAGCTTCTCTTGTGTCGGACTCGACATACAAAGACCTCTCTCGCTAAATTCAGCCTTAAAGGGCAAAAGACGTCCCGCGGCAGAAACGATGAAACATTCTGTATTATCAACCATCCTAATATGCCACCTGACCTTGCGCGCACTGCAGCCTTCTAAAAAATTGCATGGACTGTGTCGTGGATTAATAAATGGCAACAGCGTTCACCCCGCGTAAAAACAAGGAAATCCGGGTGCTATTCTTTATCCAAATGTCTTGATGTGCCTCATTGACCCACAATGCCGACCCATCATGCCCAAGCAAAGGATTCCAGATGAAACGACACTTCGAACGTCGCCACCGCTCGGCACGCGTCCAGTTGACCCGGCACATCGTCTGCGCCTTCGCGACGGTCGTTGTGGCCCTTGCCACCATCATCGGCGCGAGCGGCTGTTCGTCCTCCCAGAACGCCTCGAGCACCTACACACTCGTCGAGGATGGCAAGCTCACCGTCGCAAGTGACTTGGCCACACCCCCGTTTGAATACGTCAACGATTCCGGCAAAGACCAGGGCTTTACCTATGAGCTCATGGGCATGGTCGCAGATGAGCTCGGTCTGGAGCTCAACTACTTGCCGGCGCAAAAGTTCGACGGCATTATCCCCATGGTCAAGCAGGGTGTAAAGACCGATGTCGGCGCATGTAACATCACGATTACCGACGAGCGCAAGGAAGAGGTCGACTTCACCGACCCCTATATCGACTCCAACCAAGGCGTCGCAGTTGCAAAGAACACTGGATACGACACGGTCGATAGCCTCAACGCACCGGGCGTCAAAATTGCCGTGCAGTCGGGCACCACGTCCGAGGAGTGGGCAATCGAGAACCTGCCGCAGGCAACCACCGTCAACTTTGACGACTGGACAGCAGCCTTCACCGCCGTCATGAGTGGTCAGTGCCAGGCGGTCGTATGCGATCTGCCCGTTGAGCAGTGGATGGTTTCGAACTCCTTTACCGGTATGGAGATCATCAAAGAGGTTCCGACGGGCGAGCAGTTTGGCATTGCCGTCTCTAAAGACAACCCCGAGCTGACACAGGCCATCAACGATGCCCTTGCCAAGATCAAGAGCTCCGGCGCCTATGACAAACTGTACGAGAAGTGGTTTGGCATGGCACCCACGAGCGGGTCCGATAACAAGGATGCCTCGAGCTCAGACGACGCGACGGGTGCTTCACTCGCCGTCACCTCGGCGACCGCCAAGTCAAACGAAGACAGCGGCAACGGCGTGCTCGGCGGCATCGCAACCCGCCTGACCTGGGAAGCGACAACGGGTAGCGACGAGGGCGACGTTTCTCAAATTGAGCTTGAGCTGCCCGAGGGCGGATCGTTTGAGAGCACCGATGTTAAGGTCTCGCTGCTCGACGGACTGAACCAGACGGGTGTCAAGGCATCGTACTCGCTGGACGGCTCAAAGCTCGTCATCAAGTTCGCCGATCCCGTCGCTGCCGGCTCGCAGATTCGCGTTGTCGTCCCCGACGTCGTATTCCCGAGCAACGCGGGTGCCTATGCCGTCACCGGCAGCTATGTCGCCGACGGCGACAAGCGAGATCTTCCCGAGAGCCCCACCATCAGCGTCTCGGAGAGCACCATGGTGCAAGAAATCGTCGCCTGGCTCGATGCCCAACCTTGGGTTGCCGCGTGGAACTCCAACCCGTTTTTGGGCATGTTCTGCAAGCCGCAGATTATCGTCACCTCAATCGCCTCGCTCTTTAAGGGCTGGGGCATAGCACTTGCCGTGACCGCCATCGGTTTTCCGCTCGCCATCCCCATCGGCTTGCTGTTTGCCTTTATGAAAATCAGCCATAGTCGTATGCTGCGCGGCATCGCCGTCACATACATCAACGTCCTGCGCGGAACCCCGCTCTTCCTGCAGATCTACATTGCGTTCTTTGGGTTCCCTATGATCGGTCTCAACGTGCCCAATCTGCCGCTCGGCGTTGGCGTGCTCGCCATCAACTGCTCGGCCTATCTTGCCGAGATTTTCCGCGCCGGCATCGAGAGCGTGCCGCATGGTCAAGCGGAAGCTGCCTACTCGCTTGGCATGACTTGGTCCCAAGTTATGTCGCGCATCGTGATCCCACAGGCTGTACGTTGCGTTATACCAACTATGACCAGCGAGTTCGTTATGCTGTACAAGGACACGTCGCTGCTTTCGAGCGTTGGCGTCATGGAGCTCATGCTGTTCTCCAAAAACCTCACGGCCACCACGGGCAACATTACGCCCTACATTTGCGCCGCACTTTACTATCTGGTCGTGACGATTCCGCTCATCCACGCCGTCACCAAGGTGGAGCACCGTCTCGCCGAGCGCAGCAAGCGCTAACCGCTCATACATAGCGTTCGCAACCACGGCCCGCCGCTTCGTCTGAAGACCGGGCCGTGGTTTTTTCGGTTCGCTCGGCGCTTATGCCCTATCACGAAACAAAAGATTGGCATGATAGTAAAGATTATTTGACATCAGCTGCCGCAATCCTTGCGGCAGTACACCTGAGCCGTCAGCAGAAAGGATCTTGCATGTGCGGTTTTGTCGGTTTTACCGGTACAGATGAACAGAGTGAGTTGGTTCTCACGGCCATGATGAATCGCATCATCCACCGTGGTCCCGATATGGGCGGCCAGCATATCGTCGACAACGTTGCCCTTGGCTTCCGTCGTCTTTCGATTCTTGATCTTTCCGAAGCTGGAGCTCAGCCTATGTCGAGCGACGACGGCAAGGTCACGATTGTCTTCAACGGAGAGATCTACAACTTCCAGGAGCTTCGCGCCGAGCTGGAGGCAGCCGGCTACGCCTTCCACTGCAACGCTGATACTGAGGTCTTGGTACACGGTTACGAGGAGTGGGGCGAAGACCTGGTCAACCGCCTGCGCGGCATGTACGCGTTCGTGATTCACGACCAGAACAAGAACAAGCTTTTTGGCGCTCGTGACATCTTTGGTATCAAGCCGTTCTATTACTACCAGGCATCCGATGGCTCGCTGCTGTTTGGCTCCGAGATCAAGAGCTTCCTGGACCATCCCAAGTTTGAGAAGGCTGTCAACCACGACGCGCTGCGCCCCTACCTGACACTGCAATTCCCCGCCACGGAGGAGACCTTCTTTAAGGGTGTGTTCAAGCTTGCCCCGGCGCATTGCTTTACGTATGACTTGACGACCAACACCATGGACATCAAGCGTTACTGGAGCTGTGACTTCACCGACGACAACTCCAAGACCTTCGAGGAGTACGTGGACGAGTGCGACAAGGTCGTGCACGAAAGCGTCGCTGCGCACCGAATCGCCGATGTTAAGGTGGGCTCGTTCCTTTCTGGCGGCGTGGACTCCAGCTACATTGCCGCCTGTCTCATGCCCGACACCACGTATTCTGTCGGCTTCGATTACAAGAACTTCAACGAGACCAACTACGCTGCCGAGCTTTCCGACAAGCTGGGCATCAAGAACGTGCGCAAGATGATTACCGCCGACGAGTTCTTCGATGCGCTGCCCGATATCCAGTACCACATGGACGAGCCGCAATCGAACCTGTCCAGTGTGCCGCTGTACTATCTGGCGCAGATGGCTTCCGAGGAGGTCACCGTCGTCCTTTCGGGCGAGGGTGCCGACGAGTTGTTTGCCGGCTACGAGTGGTACGAGGACACCCCCGAGATGCGCTCCTTTAAGAAGCGCGTGCCGCTCGGCGTGCGTCGCGCCCTGGGCTCACTCGTTCAGCATCTCCCCTACTTTAAGGGCCACAACTTCCTGACGAAATGCGCCGAGGTTCCCGAACGCTGGTATGTGGGTCAGGCAAAGGTGTTCGATCCCTCCGAGGTCGACGAGGTGCTCAAGCCCGCTTATGACACCGGCAAGAATGCCGCCGAGATGTGCGCCGAGTACTACAAGCAGGTTCCCAACTGCTGCGAGCTTTCCAAGAAACAGTATCTGGATATGAACATGTGGCTGCCGGGCGACATTCTGCTCAAGGCCGACAAGATGTGCATGGCACACTCCCTGGAGCTCCGCGTTCCGTTCCTGGACAAGAAGGTCATGGAGTTTGCCGAGCACATTCCCGCCAACTACCGTGTTAACGAAGAGGGCTGCAAGCTTGTCCTGCGCCACGCCGCCAACCGCACGCTGCCCGACGAGTGGGCAACGCGCAAGAAGGTAGGCTTCCCCGTACCGGTCAAGTTCTGGCTGCGCGAGCAAAAGTACTACGACTACGTAAAGAAATACTTCACCGCACCGTGGGCTGCCGATTTCTTTGACACCGATGCGCTCATGAAACTGCTTGACGATCACTATGAGGGTCGCGCGCTCAACCAGCGCAAGATCTATACCACGCTGACGTTCCTCATCTGGTACAAGCGCTTCTTTATCGACGAGGACAAGGGTGCCGAAGTCGCCGCGTAAGTTTCGTTATGAATTAGCGGTGAACAGCACGGGGTTTCCGCTATACTCAATCCCTGCGGGCGATTGGCGCAACGGTTAGCGCAGGTGCTTTACACGCACAAGGCTGGGGGTTCGAATCCCTCATCGCCCACCACTTGATTGAAAAGGCTCCCAGCAATGGGGGCCTTTCTTTTTTCGGGCCCAGTGCAGAGGGATTCGAACCCGCAAGGGTGCGGAGCTGAGGAAACGCGCAAGCGTTTTCCAGCGCAGCACGCGAGGAGCGAAGCGACGAAGCGGATGCGGGCGGCGCCAGCCGCACGCGGACATCCCTCATCGCCCACCACTGAATTGATAGGCTCCCAGCTATGGGGGCCTTTCGTTTTTGGGCCCCATCGCAGAGGGATTCGAACCCGCCAGCACGTCTGTCACAAAGGCCGTGGCCAAAAAATGGCAAAAATGAGTACTGCTACCTTGGTTACAACATATAAATAGATAGTATTTGCTTAAGTTTCGCAACATATGTCCATTATAAGGACTAACAGTTGGACCAAAATCGTGCATTCATCGCCATTTCGACGGTGGCGCGCGCAGACGTGGTGTAAGAGCGTCCCGAGGTCCGTCGCTGCAAGTCCCGATGTTACTCCTTCTTGAGACCGCGCCTCTCGACTATCTCGTCCACTATCTCCCTGGCGCGCCGCCCGAGCGCGCGGCGCCTCCCCTCTGCCGGGGCCGGCCTGTCCGCGGGCTCGGCGAAGCCCTCGGCGGCCGAGGCCTCGGAGAACACGCGCTGCTGGGACCACTGCCCCTCGGTCTGTTAGCGTCAATATATTTTTCGCCATTTTCACCAACGTATTTTCGCCAATCGCGCCAACGCGGATGCGCCGGGTT
>CAKTWE010000077.1 GCA_934630385.1 uncultured Collinsella sp. | reverse complement strand
CCGGTTGTCCCCACCCGCATAGCGGGTGGTTTCTGATGCGGCGCGCTGCGCGCCCCGCACAGGCTAAAGCCTTTAACGAAAAAGCCGGGATCCCCTGTTGGGAAAGCCCGGCAATGCGTGTTGAAACCGTGAAGGGGCGTCTCTCCTAGCGCAGAGGTGACGCCACCCCTAGCAATAACTAGCTATTGAGCTTGTTAATGTCGTCGTCGGTGATAGCGCCCTCCTGGCTGGACGGTTTGCTCTCGGAGGACAAGTCATCACTGCTGGAATCATCGCTGCTGGAATCGGAGGATTCATCGCCGGAGGACATGGCCTCACTAGACTCAGAGTCGCCCGACTGCACGTTAGCGCCCGAAACCGTCTTAGTGGTGAGGTCATAGGGCATCGTGCCATACCAGACAGAGTGGACCGCCTCGAGCGTGCCATCGGCCGTAATACCGTCGAGGGCATCGCTCACGGCACGGCACAGCTCCTCGTTGGCGGCAAGGCCTGCAACGCCGAGTGTCGAGGGCGTCTCGAGAGCGCCAACGTAGGAAATCTGGCTCATCAGACGTGCAAGATAACCGCCGGCAGTGGAATCGCAGATCACATAGTCGACCTCACCGGACTCGAGCGCTTCAAAGCACTCATTAATGTTGGAGAAGGTCTTTTGGTTGGCCGTGATGCTCTGCTTGGCGAGTGCCTCCTGCGATGCCGAAGAAGCCTGAACGCCCAGGTTGGCGGTGTTAAGCGTTTCGGTAGTGACGTTCAACGACTTGCCGTCGCTGGTCTTTCCGAACACGGCGGCAGCATCATAGAGGCAGGTACCAAGCGTGCTGACGTCGCCATTCGTGGAATTGATGTCGCCAATGAAGATGTCAGCCTTTTTATCGCCAAGCGCGGAATCGGCCGAGGACGCATCGACAAAAGTGACCTTGAGGCCCATGCGGCTTGCAAGAGCGCGAGCGGCGTCAACTGCGTAGCCCGTAAGGTTGCCATCGGCGCCCTGCATGGCCTGCGGGGCATCGGAAGTGTCGAGGGCGACCGTAAGGGTACCGGGAGTGACCAGGGCATCGTCCGAGACCGTAGGGGTGACGGTCTCGCGCTCGATCTGGTCGATCGTAGGCGTCGTGAACGTGGACAGCGGGTTGAATGCGCATCCGCTCAGACCCAATACGGCGATGATCGCCGCGGTCCCAGCGCCCAACCGAGCCGCGTGCATCAAGCTGCCCCTCACCATGTCCACTACCCTGCCTTCTGTGTCGTATACAATCCGTGCATTGCGCGGAATATCGGGTTGTTCCTACCAGCTGACCTGGTATTTGACCCCACACTTGCGCACCGGGGTGTTTGCTCGGGAGGCCGTAGCCACCTTCACGACTGGCCCGCTCGCCCGCGAGGCGGTATTGCCCCAAAGAAAGTAGAACGGACGGTGCGGCTTACATCTAGGACGCGCCATGATCGCGCCGCGCGCACGCGGTCGCTTACGTGGATCCCTTTGACCGCGTCTGTCTTGGACTAGGGTGGGCATTTCACCCATCCGCAACCACAGCCTGGCAGGAACGTAGCGCATTATAGCTAAGTTCAAGCTAAAGTTTAAGGTTAGGGACGTTATTCGCATCGCGAGTACAGATTTCGCAGGTCGAAGTGGGCTATTCGTGCCCCTATGAAGCCCGGAGCTCCCCTGCGGGGAGCTCCGGGGCGCCCTTCTTGGGGTGCCGTGGCCAAAAAATGGCAAATATGAGTACTGTCACCAATTTAGTAACAGGCAATTATGGCCTCTCGGACAGATTTTGCGCTCAGTGTCGCCAACCTGATGCTTATTTATTCTACATTTGTTTATTATCTTCTTACTTTATGCCGCCTCTGAGTCCTAAATTCCTTGATTTTGCTGTTACTGATTTAGTGACAGTACTCATATTTGCCATATTTTGGCCAGGGCATACGATTAACCCCCTAATTTCGACGTGAATTAGACCGGCTTAAGCCCAAAACACGCCCGCAGCGTGTTAAGCAACGCCTCTTGCTTCTTCCTGCGGGCATCGACACGATTCCGATATCGCTTACCCATACGCTGGTGGATGCGCCATGCGAGCGCTTCCACCGCTTCCATGTCGCAGAGCATTTCGTTGTTGACCGTCGCGACCTCGATTCCCATAGTAATCAAGCCCGTGTTGCGTTTTTCATCATGGACACGTCCCCTCCGGGAGGAATGGCCCAGCTCGCCGTTGTATTCCAGGTCAAACCGGGCTGCTTCTTGATACGCATCACAAACTGCATGGGGCATCCCCGAGATTGCCTGCGCGCGGTCATCGAACTCGATCTTGTAGTCAGTCTTAAAGGGACCGCAGGCAAACCCGCCATAGGAAAACGGAAGCGAAAACAGGGCGAGCATGATGCACTCCATGGGTGAGCGCAGGTTTTCCGACAGGTAGGGGCACAGGCGCAGCAGCCGTTTGGCCACGTTCCCCTTGCATACCGCAAGGTAATCTGCCAGGCGATCGGGCGTCAGCACCGGCTCAACCTCAAAGTAGCCCACGTCTGCCGGTTGGTCCTTGTCCTTTGCAAGTTTATTCGTAACAGGCGAGGTGTAGGGAGGCAGATACTTCCCGCGGTCACTCAGCGAAATCTTAGAGCACAGCTCCTGGGCCAGGGCAAATGCCTGGATACAGCCAACCTCGCGGGCGATGGCAACACAAAGGGCCTCGGGAGATAGGCTGTATACCCCCGGTTCCACCTCTAGAATCGAGCCGGCAGGCAACCCGGAACACACGGACCAGCCCACGCCAGGCATGCGGCGGCGCTGCGCCGCAGATCCCACCAGCAAGCATAGATCTTCTTTAACCTCGCCACTCACGGCTCCGATTCGTACCAGGTCGGGCAGATAGATGTCCTCGGCCGAAGGCGACGACATGTGCAGCACGCGGTGCTCTTCCTCGAGCTCAAGATCCTTCCAGCCAATGTAACCCATCTGTCGGCGCTCGGCTCGCATCATGCGCAGCGCCGAGGCGCCCGTTAGGATCACGAAAGCCTTGAGTTGCTCTTGCGTCGGAGCCTTTGCTTCGTTGACAAAACGCGCCATGCCAAATCACCCCTACCAGACACGCGCGATCGCAAAGCCGTCGACGGCTGCAGCACCGGCGCGCTTGAGCTCGGCAGAGGCGGCCGCCATGGTTGCGCCCGTGGTTATAACGTCGTCGATAAGCAGCAGACGTTTGCCCCGCACGTCCTCGACCGCTTCATACATGCCCCGCGCACGCTCGCGGCGCTCGTCGCGACCGAGCTGGCGCTGATCACCATGACCGTATTTAACGAGGGCATCGAGCAACGGAACACCCGACAGCTCGCAAAATGGGCGCGCAATGGCTTCCATATGATCGAAGCCGCGTCGCCGAAACGCGGCTGCCGTCGCCGGCACAAACACCACCGCATCGGCACCGGACAACACGCCGCCATAGCGATTGGGAGCTGCGGCTTGGGCGTTCAAGGCGGTGTCATAGAGTAGCTCCGCCAGATACGAAGCCAGGCGCCGCTCGCCCGCGTCCTTGTACGCCTTAATGATGCGCGGCAGCGGATGAGCGTAGACGGCGCACGCCAAGCAGCGATCGAGCGCCTCGGCCATCGCCGAGGACTCCCCTTCGACCGAGCACTCGGTGCACAGCAGGTCCCCATATGGAGCACCGCACCGGGTACAGCTATGGCACGGGTCGATGAGCGCGAGCGAGGCCAGACAATCCTGGCAAATCAGTGCACCGGAGCGCTCGCAGCCGGCACAGCGCGTGGGCGACAACGCCTCAAGCGCTTCGTGTGCCGCCCGCTCGGCAAACGGTCGCAATTTGTCCGCAAACGGCAGGTCGGCACCGTCTTGCAAGCGGTTCAAAACATCCAAATGGTTCTTCATGACACAACCCTCCCTACGCACTGGGCGCGGGGAGGGCTGCCGATTCATGCATATGCTACCCCGGAGTACTCCGGGGCAAGGCAAACAAAACCGCGTGCGGACGCTACTCGCCGGCAGGCGGCTGCGGCGCCGACGAAGACTGGGCCGAACCCTCGCCACCATCATGGCGCGGCTTACGGGAACGACGCCGGCGACGGCGCTTTTGGCCCTGGTCGGCCGAACCCTCGCCACCACGGTCCTCGCGCGGATCGCGCTCGTCGCGAGCGGCGCCGCGCGAAGCCTTGGCAGCAGCTCCCCCGCCGTCTCCAGGACGACGGCGCGTGACCTTGACCTCGCCATCCGAGAGCTGATCGGCCACGGAGGGCACCGAGGGCTTCTGCTGCGCGCCCGACGAGTGGCGACGGCGCGGGCGCGAGGTGCGCTCATCCTCGCCATGCGACTTGCCGCCCTTATCGGCAGCCGCATCGGCGCCCGAACCGCCCTTGGGGGCAGCGCCGGCCTCGCGAGCGGCCGCGGCACGGAAGGCGTCCTCGCGCTCCTCGCTCGACAGATGACGGCGACGACGGCGCGTGGGATTCATGCCACCACCGCGATTCTGCTGTTGAGGCTGCTGAGCCTCGCGCTCGCGTGCGCCGTTCTTGCCGGCGGCTGCGGCCTCGCCGGCATCGGCAGAGCCCGCGCGCTTGCGGCGGCGACGGCCGCCGGCGGCCTCCTCGACTTCGGGCGCCTCGGCCTTGCCACGGCCCTTACCGCGACCGCGGCCCTCGCCCTGGCTCTGACCGGCACGGGCATCGGATTCGGCATCACGGCGACGGCGCTTGGGCATAGACGTGCCGGCCAGACGGTCGGCACTTGACAGGCCATCGCCCACGTCGACGCCGTTCTCGCGATCGAGCTCCATGAGCGCCAGGCGCATCTCGGGCGACTCGATGCGCTCGAGCACGTCGCGCGTCACGCAGTCGGGACGGCAGTTGCAGCCCTGCTCGGCTGCTTTCTTTTTGCAGCCCTCCGAGCAGGTCATATCGGCCAGGTTGACCTTAAAGACCTTGCCGTTCTCCAGGCGCAGCACCAGCTGCTCGCGCGGCGTGTCATATTCTTGGATACGTGCCTTGCCAAGCGGCGTATCGATAAGCGTCTTCTTTTTGGGTGCGCGGCTCTTAAAGTCCTTATACGCCTCGAACTCGTAGCGCAGGCAGCACATTAGACGGCCGCATACACCGCTGATCTTGGACGAGTTAAGCGGTAGATCCTGCTCTTTTGCCATGCGAATCGAGACGGGCTCAAACTGTCCGCCAAAGCGCGTGCAGCAGAGCTCCTGGCCGCACTGGGCATAGCCGCCCACCAGGCGGGTCTCGTCGCGCACGCCGATCTGGCGCATGTCGACGCGAATGTGCAGCGTCGAGGACAGGTCCTTGACGAGCTGACGAAAATCGACGCGCTCCTCGGCCGCAAAGTAGAACACGGCCTTCTCGCCGCCAAACAAGTACTCGACGCCGACCGGCTTCATCTCGAGGTCGAGCTCCTTGACCAGGCAACGGAAATCGACCATGGCCTCGTCGCCCTGGATGGCCAGATCATCGGCAAGCTGCAGGTCGATGTCGCTCGCCACGCGCAGCACGGGCTTGAGCGGCTGGCCGATCTCGTCCTGCGGTACCTCGAAGGGATCGGCCGTGACCAGGCCGATCTCGGTTCCGCGCTCGGTGGAGCAGATGGCATAATCGGCCTCGAGGATATCCAGATCCTGCGGGTCGAACCACAGGTCGCGCGAGGCGTAGGTAAACTTAACGGGTACGACTAACGGCATTTCAGTGCCTTCCTGATATCGAACAGCATGACCTCGATGGCCAGCTGGGGAGTAACGTTTCTGGCGATGTTGCGCTCGGCGGTTGCGACCGCTTCGAGCGCCTGGGTGGCACCCGCAACATTGGTCGCGGCGGCAAGCCGACCGATCGTGTCGCGCACATCCTCGTTCACGACGTCGGCCGCCTCATCCTGAAGCGTCAGAAGCACGTCGCGCATGAGCGTCCGCGCGCTCGCCAGCGCTTCCATGATACCCGAACGCTCGCGCGCGTTGAGTTCGCGCTTGTTGCGGTCCTCAAGCTGCTTCAATGCTCCACGCGACAGGTAGTCGGCATTTTGCTCGAGTACCTTTTCCTGCGTGGACTTGACCTCGGCGAGCGGCGCCTTGACGGCGACGATGAGTGACTTGGCGCGGCTGAGCACGTCGGCCTCGTCGGCGGCAATGAGCGAGTCGATGGCACGGACCATCTGACGGCGGGCGTCCTGGCGCTCGGCACTCTTAAGGAACTCGATACCGCGCGTGGGGCTGCCCGCCACGGCGACGGCCATGCGGCAACGCGCGAGGTCCTGGCCGGTGGCGCGGCTCACGGCCTGCGCGGCCACGGTGGGCGACACCAGCCGAAACGGCACGCACTGGCAACGGCTCACGATGGTAGGCAGCATCACGTCTGCCGAGGTGCCCAGCAGGATGAACATGACGCCCTCGGGCGGCTCCTCGAGTGTCTTGAGCAGCGCGTTGGCGGTGTTGGCGCGCAGCTGCTCGGCACGGTCGATGATGTAGACCTTGGCCTTGGCACGGATGGGCGCCAGGGGCACGTCGTCGAGTAGCTCGCGCGTCTGGGCGATGAGGTAACCCGTGGCGCTCTCGGGGGTGTAATAGTGCACGTCGGGGTGCGTATGGCGCGCGACGCGCACGCAGCTGTCGCACGATCCGCAGCCGCCCTGCTCGCACAGGAAGGCTTGGGCGAGCGCCCAGGCGGCATCGAGCTTGCCGGCGCCGGGCGCTCCCAAGAACAGATAGGCGTGCGATGCGCGACCGCTGGCGACGGCGTTGGTCAAAAAGTCGCGCACGCGCTCTTGGGTATCGAGCTTGGCGAGCAAGCTTGTCTGCGCAGGGGCCATGCTACTCGGCCTCCTGGGCAAGCGCGGCGACGACGGCATCCTGCGGGATATCGAGACCGTACGCGCGAATCTGCTCGACCGTCTTCGCAAAGACGTCTGCGATCGAAGCAGTGGCGTCGATGAGCTTTACGCGGGCGGGTTCCTCGGCGGCAATGGCACAAAAACCCTGATAGACGCGCTCCTGGAAGGCCATGCCCTTGGCCTCCATGCGGTCGGTCGCGCCACGGGCTGCCATGCGCAACGCCGCCTGCTCGGGCGTGATGTGGTAGACGAGCGTGAGCGCTGGGTGTGTTCCCGCGACGGCCAGGTTGTTGGCATCGCGCACTATCTGGCGATCGAGGCCGTCGGCAAACGCCTGGTAGCAGGTCGTGGAATCGTAGAAGCGATCGCACAGGACCACCTTGCCGGCCGCGAGGGCAGGCGCGATAACCTCGTGCACCAACTGGGCGCGCGCGGCCTCGTAGAGCAACAGCTCGCAAGTATCGCCCATTGCCGTGTTGGCGGAATCGAGCAGCAGGGCACGAATCTTCTCGCTGATGGCGGTGCCACCCGGCTCGCGCAGGGCCACGACCTGGTAACCGGCAAGGTCAAGCGCGCGGGCAAGCAGGCGCGCCTGCGTGGACTTGCCGGCACCGTCGACGCCCTCGAGCGTAATGAAGCTATGTTGAGCGGGCTCAAAAGCCATGGGCGCAGCCCCTTCCTACAAGGCGCGTAAATGCAGATATATCAACCAAGCCATGATACCCCAGCGCTCGGCGCGCCCCAAATACGACCTAGTCATTGGGCGGCAGTTAGGGACGTTCCTAAAGTGCCGGCAGAGACGATATGAGCAGGACATAAAAACATTGAGAGCCCCTGCTGCATGAAAGACCGCGGATTAGGCCG
>CAKTWE010000076.1 GCA_934630385.1 uncultured Collinsella sp. | reverse complement strand
CAGCGCACGCGTGATGCGCTCGGCCTCATCGGTCGAGCGATCGATGCGAAAATCGAGCTCGGGCGTGACACGCCAATCGAGCGAGCGAGCCAACAGGCTGCGAATACGGCCCTTGGCGCTGGCGAGCGCCTCCATGACCTCGTCGTAGCGGCTCGCATCGCACGACACGTACACGCGCGCGAACGAACGGTCCACCGCGACCTCGACCGCAGTCAGGGTGACCAGGTCGAGGCGCGGATCGGAAACCTCAAAGAGCAGGATATAACCGAGCTTCTCGCGAAGCTGCTCGCCCAGTCGGCGGGTTGCCTGCGTTTGCTTCATAGCGCTACCCCCTACTCGGTACGGGCAACCTGGTCGATGCGGTAACCCTCGATCTGGTCACCGGGCTTGATGTCCTGGAAGTTCTCCAGGCCAATGCCGCCCTCGGAACCGCTCTTGAGGCTCTTGGCCTCATCCTTGTAGTGGCGCATCGAGGCGATCTTGCCGTTGAAGACCACGATGCCGTCGCGCACCAGGCGCACGGAATCGGTCGCGGCGATCTCGCCCTCTTCGACGCGGACACCGGCAGCGATGCCGACTTTGGGCACCTTGAAGGTGTCCAGGACGGTCGCGGTACCCGTGGAGACCTCGACCTCGGTGGGCTTGAGCATGCCGATACGGGCAGCGTCGAGCTCCTCGAGGCACTTGTAGATGACGTCGTAGCAACGGATCTCGACGCCCTCGCGCTCGGCAGCGGAGCGGGCCTTGCCGTCGGGACGGACGCCAAAGCCGATGATGATGGCATTGGAGGCGTCTGCCAGGACGACGTCGGTCTCGTTGATGGCACCGACCGCGGAGTGGATGGTGTTGATGCGCACCTCGGACTGGTCCATCTTGTCGAGCGAGTCCTGAAGGGCCTCGATGGAACCCTGGACGTCGGCCTTGATGATCAGGTTGAGCTCCTTGACCTCGGCGTCGGCGATGGTCTCGAAGAGGTTCTCGAGCGTGACATGCTTCACGCGGCTCTGCTCCTCGATGCGGGCCTTGAGCGAACGCTCATCGGCCAGGGCGCGAGCCTCGCGCTCGTCCTCGAACACGCGGAACTCGTCGCCGGCGTTGGGCACGGACTGCAGGCCCAGGATCTCGACGGCGTCGGAGGGACCGGCCTCGGTGACGGCGTTGCCCTTGGGGTCGAGCATGGCGCGGACGCGGCCGTAGGTAAGGCCGGCGACCAGCGTATCGCCCACGTGCAGGGTACCACGGGTCACGAGCACCGTGGCAACCGAACCGCGGCCCTTGTCGAGCTTGGCCTCGAGGACGTTACCGGAGGCAAAGGTGTCGGGGTTGGCCTTGAGCTCGAGCACGTCGGCCTGGAGCAGCACGGTCTCGAGCAGGTCGTCGATACCGATCTTCTGCTTGGCCGAGATGTTGACGAACATGTTCTGTCCGCCCCACTCCTCGGGGATGATGCCGTACTCGGTGAGCTCCTGGCGCACGCGGTCGGGGTTGGCGCCCGGCTTATCGATCTTGTTGACGGCGACGACGATGGGTACGCCGGCGGCCTTGGCGTGGTTGATCGACTCGATGGTCTGAGGCATGACGCCGTCATCGGCAGCCACGATCAGAATGACGATGTCGGTCACCTTGGCGCCGCGGGCACGCATGGCCGTAAAGGTCGCGTGGCCGGGGGTATCGATGAAGGTGATCTTGCGGTCGTTGATCATGACCTGCGAAGCACCGATGGCCTGCGTAATGCCGCCCGCCTCGCCGGCAGCGACGCCGGTGTGACGGATGGCGTCGAGCAGCGACGTCTTGCCGTGGTCGACGTGACCCATGACGGTGACGACCGGGGCACGAGGCTTAAGGTCGGCGGGATCGTCGTAGAACGAGAAGGTGTTCTCCTCCTCGGGGGTGATGATCTTGATCTGACGGCCCAGATCATCGGCAACCAGCTCGACGAGGTCGTCGGACATGGACTGCGTCATGGTGAGCGGCGTGCCCAGCAGGAACAGGCGCTTGATGATGTCGTTGGCCGGAACGTCGAGCGCCTCGGCGAGCTCCTGGACCGTAACGCCCTGGGAGACCTTGATGGCATCGAGCTCCTCGGGGTTCACGCCCTGGGCCAATGCCTCCTCTATCTTGCGCTCCTCCTGAGCCTTGGCAGCCTCGCGCTCACGCTTCTCCTTGCGCTTCTTACGGCGGCCGGTGGACTCGCGAGAGGCCTCCTCGACGGCAGCGCGGGCCTCCTCGAGCACCTTCTCGCGGCTGTACTCCTCGGCCTCGCGAGCCATGCGGCTGTAGTGGTCCTCTTCGTTGTTGTGACCGCCCTTGCGCTTCTTGCCCTTGCCCTGCTTGTCAGGGTTGGGGAAGTCCATGCCGGCAGCGACATTGTTGCTGGCGTTGGTGCGATGGCTATGCGGACGGCTCTCGGAGGCGTTGCGCTCGGAATTGTTATCGGAGGCGTTGCGGTCATTACGACGACCACCACGGCGGTCGTTGTTGCCGCGACGGTTACCGCGCTCGGCGGCGCGCTCGGCCTTGGCCTTGTTCTCGGCGTCCTTCTTCTCCTTGAGCACGGTCTCCTGCGCGGCGATCTGGTCGAGCAGCGAACGGAAACGCGACCCGGAGTCAGATGCGGGGACGGCGCGACGCTGAGCCTCGCGGGCGGCCTCTTCCTTTTCACGGGCAAGGCGCTCCTGCTCGGCCTTCTTCTTGGCCTCGGCCTCGGCGCGGGCGGCCTCCTCGGCAGCCTGGGCCGCGGCGAACTGGCGGCGCTCCTCCTCGCGTGCCTTCTCGGCAGCAATGCGCTCGCGCTCAGCCTCGGCGGCACGCGCGGCCTCCTCGGCGGCAGCAGCCTGCTCCTCGGCCTGCTTGGCGGCCTCGACTTCCTGGGCGCGGGCCTCGATCACCGGGGCGAGCTGCTTGCGGACCATGGCGACGTAGGCGTCCTCCAGGGCGGAGGAAGCGGACTTAGCGGGAATCTTCATTTCGGCGAGATGACCCATCAGTTCCTTGGAGGTCATGCCGAACTCTTTGGCCAGGGTGGACACACGGACTTTTGCCATATGACTTCACCTACCCTTTCTGGCACCTTGGTGCCTAGAGACTGAACGAGCGTGGGAGATGCGCCGAAACCTGTCCGGCGCGACCGCGCGCTAGATCAGGTCCTCCGCATCATCGAAGGCGTCGGTGTCGTGGACACCGCAGAAACGGGAACCGGGACGGGCCTGGTTGCGGCACTGGATGCCGTCCTCGGACACGTACTCGCAGCGACGGACGTCGTCGTCCTCCTCGTCACCGATCAGGTCGGCGGCGGGCTCCTCGTGAACGGGGACGTTCTTGAGGATGTCGGCGGCAAGGGTCTCGGACTTGATGTCGATGTGCCAGCCGGTCAGGCGAGCGGCGAGGCGGGCGTTCTGGCCCTCCTTGCCAATGGCGAGGGACAGCTGGTCGTCGGGCACGATGACGCCGGCGTAGGCCTTCTCCTCGTCGATGAGGACGCGGGTGACCTTGGCGGGCGACAGGGCGTTGGCAACGTAGACGGCCGGATCGGCATCCCACAGGATGACGTCGACACGCTCACCACGGAGCTCACCAACGACGGCGCGGACACGGCTGCCCTTGGGGCCGACGCAGGCGCCCACGGGATCCAGACGATCGTCGAGCGAATGGACGGCGACCTTGGAGCGCTGGCCGGGCTCGCGGGCGATCGACTTGATCTGGACGGTGCCCTCATAGATCTCGGGCACCTCCTGCTCAAACAGACGACGCATGAGCTCGGGGTGGGTACGGGAGATGACGATCGGCGGACGGCTGTGCTCGCCGCGGACCGGCTGCAGGTTGGAGTTGGGGTCGCGAACGTCGATAATCACGGCCTTGATGTGCTGGTTGTGCAGATAGCGCTCGCCCATCGGACGCTCGTTGCGCTCGTTCTCGTAACGGCGCTGGTCAAAGTGCGGCAGCTCGGCCTCGACGCCGTCGCGAATCTTGACGATGGTGAAGTCGGGCGTGGACTGCAGCACGGTACCGCTGATGAGGTCACCGATACGGCCGGAGAACTCCTCGTAAATCTGCTCGCGGGCGGAGTTGCGAACGATGGCGTTGATCTCGGCCTTGGCGTGCTGGGCGGCGATGCGGCTCGTGTTCTTGGGGGTGACGTCGATCTCCTCGAACTCGGTGAAGTTGCCCTCCTCGTCCATGGAATCGTCGATCGGCTCCAAACGGTAGACGTAAATCTTGCCGGTGGTGCGGTCGATGGTCACCTTAGCGCCCCAGTCAAGATGCAAAATCTCGGCATAGCTCTTGGCGAGCGACTGCTCCAGACGGTCGATCAGGTAGAGCTGGTCGATGTGCTTGTCCTGGCAAAGCTCCATCAGGGCGGACATCATGTCGGATGCTGCCATCTTACTTTCCTTCCTTCGCGGGCTTGAAGTCATAGGTGGGCTTCAACTTGCACTTTTTAACATCAGAGAAATCGAGAGTGACGGACTCGCCGTCCTCGAGTTCGAGGGTCACGTTCGTCTCGGTCGCGGCAGTAATCTTGCCGGAATACTTGCGACGACCCTCGGTGGCGGTGGAGGTGAGCTCGCAGTCCTCACCCACAAAACGGGCAAAGTCGCGCGGGCGGCGCAGCGGGCGCGCCATGCCCGGGCTCGACACCTCGAGCGTGTAGCTCGAAGAGATGGGGTCGAGCTCCTCAATCACGTCGCCGACCCACTTGGTGTTGGCCGTGACGTCGTTGAGCGACAGGCTCTGACCCTCGGCACCCTCGATACGCACGCGCACGCAGGGGGCCTTGGTGGCACCCACGAGCTCGACATCGACGATGTCGACATCGTGCTGGGGAGCGACGGCCTCGAGCGCGTCGATAATCGCCTGCTCGGTCTTGGTCTTGACCATTGCGGCACCTCCATCCATACAAAAAAGAAGCGGGGCCGAAACCCCACTTCTTTCATTTACAACTTCATTTGCAAGCAAACTATACCAATACCTGCGAATACGTGCAAGCACAACGCAAACCCGCAGGTCAGCGTGCCCACAGCTTCTCCACAAGAATAGGACAATTGACTGCAAGCACTTGGTCGGACACACGAAAAACGAGGGACGACCCAACCGGATCGTCCCTCGTCTATTGCGTGACAGCTATGCGCGCGGTATTTACTTAACCACCAGGTTGACCAGCTTACCGGGCACGCAGATGGCCTTGACGACCGTCTTGCCCTCAAGCCACTTGGCAACGGCCTCCTCGGCGGCAGCCTGCATCTCCTCGTTGGAGGCATCGCGGGTAACGTCGATGCGGCCGCGGACCTTACCGAGCACCTGGACGACAATCTGCACCGTGTCCTCAATGGACTCGGCCAGGTCGAACTCGGGCCAGGCGGCGGTGTAGGCGTTGCCCTCGCAGCCGAGGGCCTCGTGCCACAGCTCGTCGGCCCAGAACGGGCAGATGGGGGCAAGGACGCTCACGATATCCTTGGCCACGCCGTAGCACAGCGCTTTGTCGCGATCAGCGCCCTCAGTGGCGTTGAGGTAGGCGCTCGCCGCGTTGACGAGCTCCATGACGGCCGAGATGGCGGTATTGAACTGGCCGCGGTCGAAGTCCTCGGTGCACTTGGCGATGGTACGGTGACGCTCGCGATAAAGCTTCATCGCAACCTCGTCGAGCGCGGACTTGTCAAAGGCCACGTTGGCGTCACCGGACTGGACGAGCTGCCACACGATACGCCAGGCGCGCTTGATGAAGCGGTTGGCGCCCTCGACGGCCTTGGGATCCCAGTCGAAGTCCTTCTCGGGCGGGGCGATAAACAGGATCGCCAGACGCATGGTGTCGGCGCCGTAGGGCTCGATAACCGAGCTCGGGGGCACGACGTTGCCCTTGGACTTGGACATGGTGTCGCCGTTCTCGTCCTTGACCATGCCCTGGCACAGCAGGTTGGTGAAGGGCTCGTCCACGCTCAGCAGGCCCAGGTCGCGCAGCGCCTTGGTAAAGAAGCGGCTGTAGAGCAGGTGCAGAATAGCGTGCTCGATGCCACCGATGTAGTTATCGACGGGCATCCAACGGTCGGCCGCCTCGCGGGAGAAGGGCAGCTCAGTGTTGTGCGGATCGGTATAGCGCAGGTAATACCAGCTGGAACAGGTGAAGGTGTCCATGGTATCGGTCTCGCGCTTGGCCGGGCGGCCGCAGACGGGGCAGGTGGTCTCGTAGAACTCCTTGCACTCGGCGAGGGTCTCGCCGGCGCCCAGGTCAAGGTTCTCGGGCAGCGTCACCGGCAGCTGGTCCTCGGGCACGGGCACGATGCCGCAGTGCTCGCAGTGAATGGCCGGGATGGGGTTGCCCCAATAGCGCTGGCGGCTGATGAGCCAGTCGCGCAGACGGAACTCGACCTTACGACGACCGCAGCCCATGGCCTCGAGGTCGGCCACGATTGCAGCCTCGCCCTCGGAGTGCTTGCCGCCGCGCATACCGGTGTACTTGCCGGACTGGACGAGCGTGCCCTCGGCAGCGTGGGCGCAATCCCAGTCGACGGTCTCGGCATGGAAGGTATCGATGGTCTCGCCGCTGGCCTCGACGGCAGCGCGGTCTTCATCGTCCAGGATGATCGGCACGATCGGCAGGTCGTACTTGCGGGCGAACTCAAAGTCGCGCTGGTCGCCGCAGGGAACGGCCATGACGGCGCCGGTGCCGTAGTCGGCCACGACGTAGTCGGCAACCCACACGGGGACCTTCTCACCGTTGACGGGGTTTACCACATAGCGGCCCGTAAAGGCACCGTGCTTCTCGAGGGTGCCCTGGGCACGCTCGACGGCAGAGATATGCTTGGAGTCCTCGACGATCTTGGTGACGGCCTCCTCGTACTCCGTGCCCTCGACGAGCTCGTGCAGACGAGCGTACTCGGGAGCCAGGACAAAGAAGGAGACGCCAAAAAGGGTGTCGGCACGCGTGGTGAAGACGGTGATCTTGCCCTCGTCGCCCTCGATGGGCTCGCCATCCTTGTCGCACAGGGTAAAGTCGACCTCGGCGCCCTCGGAGCGGCCTATCCAGTTGGCCTGCATCTGCTTAACGCGCTCGGGCCAGCCGGGGAGCTTCTCCAGGTCGTCGAGCAGCTCCTGAGAGTACTCGGTGATCTTGAAGTACCACTGCTCCAGGTCACGCTTCTCGGGCTCGGTGCCGCAACGCCAGCACTTGCCCTCGGTGACCTGCTCGTTGGCCAGAACGGTCTTGCAGGTGGGGCACCAGTTGACCGGGTTCTTCTTACGGTAGACCAGGCCCTTTTCCCACAGCTTCTCAAAAATCCACTGGCCCCAGCGGTAATAGTCGGGGCTGCAGGTCTTGACCATGCGATCCAGATCGTAGGAGAAGCCCATGCGCTTCATCGTGGCGAGCGCCTGGTCCATGTTCTTATACGTCCAGGCGGCAGCCTGCGTGTTGTGCTTGATGGCGGCGTTCTCGGCGGGCAGGCCAAAGGCATCGAAGCCGATGGGGTGCAGCACGTCGTAGCCGCGCATGCGGGCCTGACGGGCCATGGCATCGCCGATGGTGTAGTTGCGCGCGTGGCCCATATGCAGGTCGCCCGACGGATACGGGAACATCTCGAGCACGTACTTCTTGGGCTTGGATGCGTCGGTGTCGACCGCGAAGAGGTTGGAGTCCTCCCAGGCCTTCATCCACTTGGACTCAATGGCCTGCGCGTCGTAGGCAGGGATCTCGTCCTTATGATCTGTGCAATCGCACATATCAGCTCCTTTAATCTTAGCTGGGGTCGGTCGGCTTGGCTTTATTCGCTACTGCGGACAGTCCTGCGCAAGACGAAGAGCACATTAAGTGCTCTTCTTTGCG
>CAKTWE010000075.1 GCA_934630385.1 uncultured Collinsella sp. | reverse complement strand
CTACTTGGCGTCGTAGGCCTCGGCGTCCCACCAGTCGAGCTGGGCGATGTTGTCGCGGATGTGCTGGCAGCTCTTGTGGAAGCCCTCGAGCTCGTATTCGGACAGGTTCAGCGTGTAGACCTCCTCGACGCCCTCGGCACCAATCACGCACGGCAGGGAGGTAAAGATGCCCTCTTCGCCATACTGGCCGGTCATGAGCGTAGATGCCGAAAGCACGGCGTGCTCGTTGTGCAGCACGGCGGCGCAGACGCGTGCGGCGGAGTTGGCGACGGCGTACTCGGTGCACTGTTTGCCCCGGTAGGTTACGTAGCCGCCCTTGCGTGCGAGCTCCTCGACTTCCATATGGTCAAAGGCGTACTTGTCGGGGTTCTCGGCCTGAAGCTCGGTGAGACTCTTGCCGGCGATGGTTGCGGCCTTAAAGGCGGCAAGCTGGCTAAAGCCGTGCTCGCCGATCATGTAGGCGTCGATGGACTTGGGGCTCACGCCGACCTTCTTGGAGATCTCGGTGCGCAGGCGGGCGGAATCCAGGCCGCAGCCCGAGCCGATGATCTTCTTGGGATCGTAGCCGGTCAGGTGCCACAACTCGGTGCACACGACGTCGCAGGGGTTGGAGATGCTTACGAAGATGCCGTCAAAGCCGGCGTCGACGATGTGCTTGGCAAAGGTGCGGGCGGCGTCGGTGGTAAAGAACAGCTCACCGTCGCGGTTGCCGGCGGCCAGCGCGACCTTGCCGGCGGCGTTGACGATGACGTCGCAGCAGGCCAGCTCCTCGTAGTGATCGTAGCAGTTGACGATCTTGGTGTTGTACGGGACAAACGAAAGGGAGTCGCGCAGGTCCTGGACCTCGGACGTCACCTTGGCCTCGTTGATATCGCACAGGTACAGCTCATCGGCAATGCCCTGCATGAGCAGGCTGTTGGCGACATGTGCTCCTACGTGGCCCTGGCCGACCACACCGATCTTACGCGTCTGGTACATATGAGTATCCTTTCGGCCGAGTTTTTCGCGTCGAACCATTGTAGCGTCCTGCCGCCACTTTGCTAGGCTAAAGCGCCGCAGATTTTTGGGACATGCCTTAATCTCTACTTTTGGAGTGATTTGGGCCGCTGACGGCATCGCTGGACGATGTGCTCGCGCGGATGGGGCCGGTCGTTGTACCATAGCTGCAACTGACTCGTAAGGAGCTTCCATGCCCATTCGCATTCCCGACGCCCTCCCTGCCGCCGCGCAGCTCGAGAGCGAGAACATCTTTGTCATGACCGAGTACCGCGCGCTGCACCAGGACATCCGCCCGCTGCGCGTGCTCATCCTCAACCTCATGCCCACCAAAATCGCCACCGAGACGCAGATCATGCGCAAGCTCTCCAACACGCCGCTGCAGGTGGAGGTGGACCTGCTGCGCACCAAGACGCACGAGGCCACGCACGTGAGCGCCGGTCACCTGGAGACGTTCTACCGCACGTTCGACGACATCCGCGACATCCACTACGACGGCCTGATTATCACGGGCGCGCCCGTGGAGCAGATGCCGTTCGAAGAGGTCGACTACTGGCCCGAGCTCTGCCAGATCATGGATTGGTCCACCACACACGTGCACTCTACGCTGCACATTTGTTGGGGCGCGCAGGCCGGCCTGTACCACCACTACGGTATTCAGAAGCACGACCTGCCGGCAAAGGCGAGCGGCGTGTTTGAGCATTATCTGGTGAAGCCGCAAAGCCCGCTGGTCCGCGGCTTTGACGACCGTTTCTATGCCGTGCATTCACGCAACACCGATGTGCGCCGCGAGGACGTGGAGGCCGAGCCGCAGCTTGAGGTCGTGGCCGTGTCCGACGAGGTGGGCCTGTATATCGTCAAGTCGACCGACAGCCGCCGCTTCTTTGTCTTTGGCCATCCGGAGTACGATACCGACACGTTGCGCCTGGAGTACGAGCGAGACGTGAAGCGCGGGCTCAACCCTCAGGTGCCGGCGCATTACTTCCCGAACGACGACCCCACCGCCGAGCCGCGTAACGTCTGGCGCAGCCAGGCTCAGCTGTTCTACACCAACTGGCTCAACTACTACGTCTACCAGACCACACCCTACGACCTAGCCCGCGCCGGCGAGGAGCACTAGGCTGCGGCTGCGGCCGTGACTGCCGCCGTAGCCGCCGCGTGGCGAGCGTGGATAATTGGACACACGAGCGTGGATAATCGGACGCTTTTTGAATGAGCGTGGATAATCTCCCGTTTTTTTGCCCCCGAACAGGCCCAAAACGGGAAATTTTCCACGCTCATTTTTTAGGCATGTAGATGCCGATGGCTCGGCTAAGAGACGGTGCGTGCAGAGGCAAAGTCGCATTTGGCGTAGTCTTGAATCTCGACGTGTTTTTCTTTCTGATAATCCGATGGACCAAGACATCTAAATGTGGAGACAGGGACCTCTTGGCAAGGCTTCTATCTGCAGATATAAGCCATTAACCTAAAACGTCCAAAACCGTCAAGCATTTGGTCAGCTGCTGGACAGCATTTGGTCAGACTTCGCATGAAACCGTCTGGTACGTTTGCGCCGTTCCAAGAGTTTGGAGGCGACATGGCAAACATGACGGCGAATCAAAGACTCACATGCCACATTAAAGCGTGCGAGCAGCAGATGAGCTGCGTGTACGCGCGCACGACGGCGGAGGCAAAGCAGATTGAGCGGCGGGTGGAGGCGGGAAGCCTCGAAGCGGTCATGCCGGGGCTGTATGCGCGTCCGGAATACTGGTCCGAGCTCAAGTTTCGGCAGCGTTATCTGCATCGGGTGCGGGCGCTTGCGCAAAAGCACTCCGACTGGACGTTTTGCTCCTATACGGCGGCTGTTATCTATGGCCTCTCGGTTTCGTATGCCAATTTGACGCACATCCATATCGCCGTGGCGCCGGCGCAATCGACGACGCCGGGCTCTCAGGTCATTCGTCATCGGTATGCTTATCGAACACGGGCAAGCCAGATGGATATTGCCGTGACCGATATCGATCAAACGATTGCGGATTGCCTGGTCGATGCATCGTTTGTCGAAGGGCTGATCATTGCGGACTCGGCGCTCCATGAGCAGCTTTTGTCGAAGGAGCATCTCATTGAGGCAGTTAACAAGCTTGGCTTGAATCGCCGCGGTGTTGTGACGGCGCGCAGGGTTGCACGGTGTGCCGACGGCCTGTCGGAAAGCGGCGGCGAGTCCAAGGCGCGGGCGCTGATGATCGAGCGCGGCTGGCAGGTTCCGGAGCTGCAAGTTGAGCTGTTCGATCCGGTTGAGCCGGGAAGGCCGTATCGCGTTGACTATTTGTGGCGCGTGGGTGACCGGTTGATTATTGGGGAGTTCGACGGATTCGTTAAAAGCGAGCAGGCGGCGGAGGAGGGCAAGCTCGCAAAGGCGCAATTTGACGAGCGCCAGCGCGAGTCGAGGCTTTCGATGCTCGATAACTGCAAGATTGTGCGCTTGTGCTGGGATGACCTAAAGGATCTGACAAAGCTCGACCGCAAGCTCAAGGTTGCCGGCGTGCCGCGTGCCTGCTGAGGCGGAAGCAGGACGTTGGGCTGCACGAGCGTGGATAATCGGACACATGAGAGTGGAAATCTGGACGCGCATTGATTGAGCGTGGATTTTCAGACACACGAGCGTGGATTTTCGGACGCTTGAGAAATGAGCGTGGAAATCCGGACGGATGAGCGTGGAAAAACGGACGTTTGCAACATGAGCGTGGATAATCTCCCGTTTTTGGCTCATAAAGGGACTCAAAGCGGGAGATTTTCCACGCTCAATTTTTGTGGGGTGCAGCCCGGTAGCGGTTAGGCGCTGATGATGTGGGGTAGCGGCAGGTCGTGGGCGTCGGTGGGAACGTGGTCGACACGCTGCTCGTCAAAGGCGATGCCGATGATTTGACATACGGGCGAGAGCATGGGCAGGTAGCGGTCGTAGCAGCCGCCGCCGTAGCCTAGGCGCGCGCCGGCGCGGTCGAAGGCTACGAGCGGCACGACGATCATGTCGAGAGCTTCGGCAGACACGATGGGGAAGCGATCGCTGTCGATGTCCGTGGCCGCAAAGGCCCGCGTGGGGTGGGCGATAAACGGTGCCGCGGACGCATCGTCGGCGGCAACTGCCCGCATGCACATGCGCTGGCCACAAGCTGCGGCGTCTGTTGCCGAGAACATGCACGGATAGGCCACGCGCCAGCCGCGCGCGGCGGCCGCTGCGGCAAACGCGGTTGGATCGGCCTCGGAACCCATTGCGGCATAGACGGCAACGGTGTGCGGCGCTGCGGCACCCAAGTGATCCAACAGCTCAACCAGCCGCGCGCAGACAACGGTAGACTTCGCCGCCCGCACATCCAAATCAAGAGCATCGCGCCGAGCAATCACCGCCCGCCGCAACTCAGCCTTATCCATTCCGGCCCCCTCTCCCAAACCTGCCAAAAAGGGACAGGTTTATTTTGGCAGGTTTTATCTGGGCAAACATCCAAACCACCACACAAACCATCGCAAAGGGAGCAGTTCATAGACACCTTCGTGGGTTTTGACGAAGAGTGGGTGTGCGCGGCCCTTTGTCTCGATCTGTAACAGTAGCTCGGCAAAATCGGACCTAGATGTTACAGATTGAGACAAAGGGCCGGCGCCATTCGGAAACGTCTCGATCTGTAACATCTGGAGCCGATATTGCCGCCTAGATGTTACAGATTGAGACAAACTGGCGGGACGGGCTGAGCTGCCCCGCCCAAGCAGCGGAAAAGAAAAAGGTAGATTTCAGGCATGTCCCAAAAATCTACCTTTGTTGTGGTTAGCCCAGCAGGTCGACGACGTTAAAGCCGGCGTTGCTCTTGGCGATGACGTCTCGGCCGCCAAAGACACAGGTTGGCGACTCGGCTGCGATGCGCGTCACATCGGCGCCGAGCGAGCGCAGCTCACCGGGCGTGGCGGCGAGCATCTGGGCGCGGCGCTCCTCGCGTGCGTGCGGATCCAGCCCGGCCAGGTAGGTCGTGTTACGGCGCTTGGTGAGCGCGTACGGCTTCACCGGCGCATCCATGCCGCTCACGCAGCTCACGATAAAGCCCTCAAAGGCGGCCTCGTCGGGCTCAAAGCTGCCGAGCCATTCGCCTGCGCGTGCCACGCGTTCAATCGAGGGGTCGATTGCCGGGTCACGGTAGGTGTAGAACGCCGTCTGACGCTCGCCGGCCGCGCGGAATCCGCAGCCGTACGCGCCACCCTTCACGCGGATCTCGTTCCACAGATAGTCGTAGGAGAGCGCGTTGGCGGCAACCGCCCAGGCGCCCGTCACGTCAAGCCCCAAGCGACGCGGGTCGCACGCGCATGCCGCAAAGCAGATGTCGCTGGGGATGACAAAAGCTTCGTGGCGGTCGCACGGCGTCGGCACCACGAGCGCGTCGCGGCCGGCATCGGCACCATCGCCCGCGCCAAGCCCCAGGTCGCCCGCGGCGGCCCAGTACGCGTTAAAGTCCTCGTCGCTGCCGGTAAAACTCGCCATGCAGCCATCGGCCACAAAGATGCGGTCTGCCAGCTCGGCAAGCTTGGCACGTAGGCCGTCCAGTCGCTCGTCAAAGTGCTCGAGCAGATCGCGCAGGAACAGGTAGAAGTCCACGCCCGAAAGCTGCTCGCGCACCACGGCCGAAGGCGAGCTGTAGCTCATCGCGCGACCGAGCGCCGCTGAGTGGCCGTTGTTGATAAAGCCCTGCTCAAGCCCAATGCGAATCTGCGTGAGAACGTCGCGCACGCGGTCGGCGTCGGCATCGAGCAAAAGCGTGCTCGACCACACCTCGCGCGGCAGGCTCGCCAGCGCATCGATCTTCTCGGACAGGGCGCCGGCGCTCACCAGCAGGTAGGGGCGCACGCCGTCCACGTCGGGCTGGGTCATGACCTCGGTCGTAAAGCTCAAAAAGCCCAGCTTGCCGGCGAGCAAGTTGTCGAGCTCCTCGGCCGAGTGCTCGCTCGTGGGCAGCTGTTTGAGCAGGCGGCAGAGCAGCGTCACATAGGGCAGGTCCTCAAACGCGACGTAGCTCAGGTCGAAATACTGCATGGCGTAGGCCAGGCGGTTAGTGGGGATGCCATGGCGCAGGCAGGGGATGGGCGCGGTGGTGTCCACGACCAGCGGCGGCTCGGGGCGCGCCTCGCCAATGTCGGACACGCGCAGGCGCGGCAGCGTGGCCTTGGCCTCGGGCGTGTCCTCGGCCTCCTGCGCGGCACGCAGTGCGGCCGTGCGCTCGACCACATCGGCCAGCTCGGCATCGGTCATGGCGTCGCGCTTGGCTGCCAGCTCTGCGGCTTCGGCACTCTCCGAACCCTCGGCGGCGTCCACCGGCACCAGCTCGACCAGCGCCATGTGATCGTTTTCCAGCACGAGCTCGCGCAGCAGGTCCTCAAAGTAGCTGCCGTCCAGCTCGCCGCGCAGCTCCTCGTACACCGGGCCGTACTTGAGCGCCAGCGTCGCGGCGTCGTCATCGTAGAGCCAGGTGCTCAGCGCGTCACACGCAATGGCCACGCCGTCGGCGATACCGTAGTCGCGCTGGCGCAGGTCGTACTCGTTGCTGCTGATGATGGCCTCCAGGCGCTCGCGCGGAACGCCGTGCTCGCACAGGTCGCGGCAGGCGTCCTGGAACACACGACGCAGCTCGCGCGCCACGCCGGGCTGCGCGTTTTGCAGCATGATGAGCTCGTAGGGCTGCAGGCTCTCGGCCGCAGTGTAGCTCACCACGTTGCCGCCCAGGCCGGCGGCCAGAATGGCCTTCTTAACCGGTGCTTCGTTGGAGCCCAGCAGCGCCTCGAACAGGATATCCGCCGCGATCGTGCGCTTGCGGTCGAGCGCGCTGCCCAGCACCAGGCCCAGGCCCACCAGGGCGTTCTCGGGTGTGGTGGCCATCTCGACGCGCTTATACTCGCAGGTCACGGGCGCTTGCACGCCCAGCGGATTGGGCGCCAGCGTGGACGGGTCCTCGCCGGCGGCAACGGCTGCGTCCATGCGGCGGCTCGCGGCGCTCGGCTGCGACAGATAGCGCTCGTCCAAAAAGGCCAGAGCGCGGTCCACGTCCAGGTCGCCATAGAGCGTGATATAGGAGTTGGAAGGATTGTAGTGGCGCGCGTGCGTGTCCAGGAACTGCTCGTAGGTGAGCGCGGGAATCGCGCGCGGGTCGCCGCCGCTCTCGTGCGCATAGGCGGTGTCGGGATAGAGGGCAGCGTTGACGGCGTCGTCCAGCACGCTCATGGGGTCGGACAGCGCGCCCTTCATCTCGTTGAACACCACGCCGTTATAGCGTAGCGTGCCCTCGCGCAGGCTGGCGGCGCTGCCGTCGCCCTCGCCCTCGACACTCTCCGGCAGGTCCAACTCGTAGTGCCAGCCCTCCTGCTCAAAAATAGTGGGCTTGGTATAGATGGCCGGGTTGAACACCGCGTCCAGGTACACGTCCATCAGGTTGTACAGATCCTGCTCGTTGGTGGTGGCAACGGGGTAGATGGTTTTGTCGGGGTAGGTCATGGCGTTGAGGAACGTCTGCATGGAGCTCTTGATCAGGTCGACAAACGGCTCCTTGACGGGGAATTTGGCCGATCCGCACAGCACCGAGTGCTCAAGAATATGGAACACGCCGGTGGAATCGGCCGGCGGCGTCTTAAAGCCAATGGCAAAGGCCTTGTTCTCGTCGCCGCACGCCAGGTACAGCAGGCGAGCGCCCGAGGCGGTGTGGCGCAGCACGTAGGCGTCCGAGTCGAGCTCGGGCACGGTCTCGCAGCGCTCGACGGCAAAGCCATGGCAGGTGGTGCCGGGTACCAGCAGCGCGGCGGCAGCGGCGCGCGGGTCGGTTGAGGTGGTGGGCATATGCAGTCTCCTTTGACGCCCCAGCGGGGGCGAGTCGAGTCGAATCCTCGAGAGTATACCCATATGGGGC
>CAKTWE010000074.1 GCA_934630385.1 uncultured Collinsella sp. | reverse complement strand
ACCTTCGTCGAGTCCACCTCTGGCGCTGCCGACGGTGGCCGCACGGGCCTCACCTCCGTCACCACCGGCGTGCTGTTCATTCTCGCCGCGTTCTTCTCCCCCATCGTCACCATCGTTTCCAGCGCCGCCACCTGCGGTGCTCTGGTCTACGTCGGCTACCTCATGATGAGCGAGGCCTCCGAGATCGACTGGTCCGACGTGTCGCAGGGTTTCCCGGCGTTCATGATTGTCGCCGGCGTGCCCTTCACCTACTCGATCTCTGCCGGCATCGGTCTGGGCTTTATCGCCTACGTGATCGTCGCGCTCTTTAAGGGCGAGGCCTCCAAGATCAAGCCGCTCATGTGGATCGCAGCCCTTGCCTTCCTCGTCTACTTCTTCGTGGCGTAACGGCACGGCTGACAAACCAAACCATGAAAGCGCGGAATCGCATTGAGCGGTCCCGCGCTTTTCTTTTAAGCGAGTCGACACACGGGCGCATAACCCATTTCTCCCCCGTCTTTTGGACATTTTGCCCTCCAAACGGCACTACCGCCGGCTACATCCTGCAGATATGCTGGGCATAATCGCATAGGCCCTATGAGGATGGGAGTAACCATGGCCGCCTTGTTCACGACCCCCAAGCGCAATGACAAAACCTCTGGAGCCCATTTTATCGAGCCCGACGTGCGCCGTCGCACGTTGCTCGCACACGGCAGCTGGCGCCGCGTGACGCGCCGCATCGTCGTGGGAGCCGTATGCGCGCTCACGGTAAGCTCGCTGCTCATGCCGAGCGTCTCACTTGCGGCCGAGTGGGTGGACGTCGGCGGCACCCAGTACAACGCCGGCACCGCGGCGGGCGACGACGCCGGCACATGGAGCTGGGACGGCGCCGACGATATGAAGCTCAACGGCTATGACGGCGGCGCAATCAAGGCTGCGGGCAAGCTCAACATTGCCTATGAGGGCAAGAACACCGTGAAAACCGAGCCCGATTACACCGGAGCCGCCATCAAAGCGCAGGATGGCACTAGCCAGAAAGCAGAGTTGAACATAACGAGCTCGAATAGCACGGATGAGCTCAATGTGACAGCCGAGGCCGATGCAATTAAATCCACAGGCGACCTCTCCATTTCTGGCGCAGGCACTGTGAACACCACAAGCACTGCTTCCGACGGAATTGAGGCAAAAGGCGATCTCTCTATCACGGGCTCGGGCACCGTGAATGCAACGGGCGGTACCGAAGGCATCCAATCCAAGGGCAAGACCACCATCGATTCCTCTGGCACAGTGATCGCTAAAGGAGGCGAAGGTTACGGCATCGCCGCGGGCAGTGACCTGACCATCAAAGGCGGTGGCAAGGTAGAAGCAAGCTCTATAGAAGAAGCAGCGATTTGGGCTAAAGACGGCATCAACATCTCGGGCGGCAGCCAGGTTAAGGCAAACTCCGAGGGAGATCTTGCCGTCGACACTGAGGGCAGTCTCGCGGTCACGAACGCCTCCCTTGACGCAAGCGGTGTTGAATATGGTGTCTATGCCTACAAGGGCGTTACGCTCGATCACGCGACCGTGACGGTCCGTACAAGCGCGAGCGGCGGTCAGGCCATCGCCCTCATCACTGACGGGGACGACATCGTCATCAAGAATGGTTCCATCGTGGACGCGTTCGCGGAAGGCAAATTCTCGGTTGCAATCTCTACCAGAAACCACCAGCCAAACGTCGCTGGCGGCCATATCTACATCAGCGACTCCGTTGTTAAGGCTATAGCCCGCTATATCGAGACCGGTGGCGATGGCCCCGATCACTACAGCAACGACCAAAGCGGCGAGGTCATTCCTGAGCCTAGGGGTCTGAACATCGGTATCTTCGCCCAGACCTACGAGGGCATCACGCCCGCGAGTATCTCGATCGTCCGCAGCAAGGTCACGGCCGAGGGAGACACGGCGGCAGTCTTCGCTCTTGCCATAAGCGAGGACGGCAAGGCAATCGGCACCATCGAGATCGAAGGCGCTCCCATCCAGACGCCCGCAGGCGGCAAGATCATTAACTATCGCAACGAAGAAGAGTACGGTCCCAGCATCTCCTACGAGGCAGGTCAAACCATCGGCACGGGCGATGCTGTAATCGACTCCCCCTATAACGCCGCTGTCGCCAAGAGCACGGTCATCGTGCCTCCCGAGGAGATCAAACCCGAGGAGAAGCCAGGCGAGACCAAGCCCGAGGGTTCCAAGTCCGAGGGCACGAAGACAACCAAGACCGTTGCAGTTGCAGCCACGGGAGCCAAGACCACCGGCAAGCTCGCGGCAACCGGCGACGCCTCGAGCGCAGCCATCGTGGCAGCCGCCCTTGCGGGAACAGCCGCCATCGCCGCAGGCGCCGTGGTGAGCCGCAAGCGCTCATAGACGCCTTTGACCTTTAACGCACGGGACGGCACCCACAGAAGTGCTAGCCTGCACACCGTATAGCAACGCCACCGCCAAGCTCCCCTCCGGCGGTGGCGTTTTCCGTTCGCGCCCGCGCGGCGCGCGCGAATGTTCTTGATGCTGTCCAACCGGCATACACTGGCGTGCGACAATTGGGGCTGCCGATATCACAACACTGAGAGAAGCCTGCCTTGGAAGCGCAAAAGCAGATAACCGTTCATTCCGAGTATACGGAAGGCGCGCCCGTCATCTACCTCCCCGTGGTCATGGGCGACGGTAGCGATGTTTATGACCGCTGCCAAGAGCTCGACTGTCCGCCATTCACCCTTGTCGCCATTGGCGGGCTCGACTGGAATCGTGAGCTGAGCCCCTGGGCATGCGACGGTACCGTGCGCGATGCCGAACCCTTTGGTGGGCAGGCGTCTGAGTTTCTCGATGAACTGCTGAATCAGATAATCCCACAGGTCGAATCATCACTTCCCTGCCCGCCCACCTGGCGCGGCATTGCCGGTTACTCATTGGCGGGCCTCTTTTCACTTTGGTCCCTCTGGCAGACCGATGCCTTTGACCGCGCTGCAAGCGCATCGGGGTCGTTGTGGTTTCCCGACTTTGTCGATCGCGCCAGCACGGCCCCTTTTGCCGGCAGCCCGCAAGCCGTCTATCTGTCACTCGGCAAAAAGGAAACCAAGACGCCCAACCGCATGATGCGGCACGTACTTGACGACACGCGCGCAATGGAAGCGTTGCTCGTCGAGCGCGGCATCCTCACAACGCTGGAACTCAACCCCGGCAACCACTTTGCCCAAACCGACCTGCGCATGGCGCGTGGCATCCACTGGGTTCTTGCGCACTAAAAAGCCGGCCATGCGCATCGAACGCATGGCCGGCTTATTTAACCGACTTGGGCACAACCGCTATTCGGCTGTCTCCTCAAGTTCCGAGACATCGAACTCAAAATCATTGCCGGGCAGAATCGCGTTGAGCACAATACCCACCAGCGAGCCCACGGCAAGACCCGAAAGCGAAATCGTCACGCCGCCCAGTTCCAGCACGATGGCGCCGGCGGTGCTGTACGCAATGCCGAGAGAAAGCACGAGCACCAGCGCGGCCACCAGCACGTTGCGGTTGTTCTGGAAATCGACCTGGTTCTCGATAAGGTTGCGTACGCCCACGGCACTGATCATGCCATAGAGCACGAGCGACACGCCGCCGATTACACACGCCGGCATGGCCGCAATGACAGCCGCGAACTTGGGGCAGAACGAAAGCACGATGGCGCAGCACGCGGCAATGCGAATCACGCGCGGGTCGAACACACGCGTAAGCGCAAGCACGCCGGTGTTCTCGCCATACGTAGTGTTGGCCGGAGCACCAAAGAGCGAAGCCAGAATCGTGGCAAGGCCATCGCCGAGCAGCGTGCGATGCAGGCCGGGGTCGGCAATGTAGTTGCGCTCGCAGGTGGAGCCAATAGCGGAGATATCACCGATATGCTCGATCATAGTCGCGAAGGCCAGCGGCATGATGGTGATGATAGCCGTCGTGGCAAGGCCGCTATCGAACTGCGGTCCAAAGAGCGCAAACACCGTGTTGTCCCACACAACGGGCAAACCAACCCAGGGGGCGGCTGCGACGCCCGAAAAATCGACCTCGCCCAGCGCAGTCGCAACGGCATAGCTCACCACAACGCCCAGCAAAATCGGCACAATCTTGACCATGCCGCGACCCCAAATATTGCAGATGACGATTACGGCGACGGCAACCACGGCAACGAGCCAGTTAGTCTGGCAGTTGGCAATAGCGGAGCTTGCCAGGATCAGACCAATGGAAATGACGATAGGGCCAGTCACCACCGGTGGGAAGAAGCGCATGACGCGCTTGGCACCGAACGCGCGGAACAGGGCCGCCAGCACCGGGTAGAGCAAGCCGGCGCAGGCAACGCCCAAACAAGCGTAAGGCAATAGCTCGGCCTCGCCGTTGGGCGCGATGGCGGCATAACCGGCAATAAAGGCAAACGAGGATCCCAAGAATGCGGGGACCTTACCGCGCGACAGGAAATGGAACAGCAGCGTGCCCAAGCCGGCAAACAAAAGCGTTGCCGATACCGAGAGACCGGTTAGCACGGGCACCAGCACCGTGGCACCAAACATGGCAAACAGGTGCTGTAGGCCGAGCAGGAACATGCGCGGGCGGCCGAGCGACGATGCATCGTAGATGGCATCGGTGACGACGGGCGTCGAAGACTGGGACATAAGAGTCCTTTCAAAAAATGGAAGGGCGTTCGGGCATAGCGGATAACCTGCCCGAACGATACGATCCGAACCATTGTACGCGATACGCCACGTCCCGCACGCGCCGCCACCTGCAAACGCTGGCGCTATTTCCAAACGCGCTCGGCAATGCGCTTGACCAGCGCGATCTTTGCCCATTGCTCGTCCTCGGTCAGCTTGTTGCCAATCTCGCAGCTGGCAAAGCCGCACTGGGGCGAAAGATACAGATTCTCGAGCGGCACGTACTTTGCGGCTTCGCGGATGCGCTCGACGATAACATCCTCGTTCTCGAGCTCTGCCGCCTTGGTGGTTACCAAGCCCAGCACGACCTTCTTGCCGGGGGCAACGTACTTGAGCGGCTCAAAGCCACCGGCACGCGGCGTATCGAACTCAAGATAGAACGCATCGACGTTCTCGTGTGCGAACAGGTACGGCGCGATGGGGTCATAGCCGCCCTCGAAGGCATAGGTAGAGTGGTAGTTACCACGGCACACGTGCGTGTTAATGACAAGGTCATCGGGCTTGCCCTCGATGGCGGCGTTGTTGAGCGCCACGCCCAACTCGCTTACCTTTTGCAGGTCGACCGGGCTCATGCCGATCTTTGCCACGAAATCGGTGTCGCAGTAGATACCCCAAGTACAGTCATCAAACTGGATATTGCGGCAGCCCGCGGCATACAGGTCGGCAATCACGGTGCGGTATGCTGCGGCGATGGCATCGGCGAGCTCTTCGTCAGTCTTGTAGACGGCGCGCAGACTCTCCTGCTGGCCATCGCAGCGGTCGAGCGTAACCTCCGAGAACGTCTGGATCGGCGCCGGAATGGTCTGGCGCGCGACCTGGCCCTCGCCCTCGAGCGCCTTGACGAACTTAAAATGCTCGACGAAGGGGTGGTTCTCGCCGCTGATGGAGCCGGTCACCACGGCGGTATCGGCCGTGGTCTCCTCGTCGTGGAACATATAGCCCGTACGCGAGGTACGGCGCTCAATGCCGTTAAGGCCCCACATAAAATCGAGGTGCCAGTAGCTGCGGCGGTATTCGCCATCGGTAATTACCTGTAAGCCGGCTGCCTTCTGCTTGACCACCAAATCGCGAATGGCCTCGTCCTCGACGGCCTTAAGGCCGGCGGCGTCGAGCGTGCCCGCGGCATAGGCGGCACGTGCATCCTTAACAGCCTGGGGACGGAGAAAGCTGCCGACGATATCGGCGCGAAACGGCGCGTTCGGTTGAATCGAAGTGCTCATAGATATCTCCCTTTGCATTGGTTGCTTTACCGAGACAGAGTATGAGCGTTCATATGGCCATCGTAAAATATACGTTTATAACAGTTTGATATAGATGTTTCCTATATCAAACTGAACTGCCATAAAGAAATTTGACCCGCGCGGAGCACAGCAGCCTAGATATGCTGACGAATCGCGTCGATATAGGCCTGTCCGTAGCGCGTGAGTGTCGTGTTCTTGCGCGTGATGATGCCAATCTCCATGTACTCGTCCACATCGAGCGGAATCGAGATGATACCGGGGCCGTTAAGTTCATGGCTGATCACGCCCGAACACACCGTGTAACCGTTAAGGCCCATAGCCAGGTTGAACAACGTCGCACGGTCACGCACGCGGATATTCTTGCGACGCTCAAAGGTCGAGGTCAGTTCCTCGGAATAGTAAAACGAGTTATAGCTGCCCTGCTCGTAGGACAGGAACGGGTAGTCTTCCAAGTCCTCGAGCGTCACACTCGAGCGGCCCGCCAGCGGATGGTCGGCGCACACGAAGACATGCGGCGTGGCGCAGAAGAGCCCTTCGAACACGAGCTCGTTGGCCGCCAACATGCGCTCGATGACCTCGCGATTGTGCTCCGACAGATACAGGATGCCGAGCTCGCTTTTCATGTGCGCGACGTCCTCGATAATCTCGTGGGTTTGCTCCTCGCGCAGGGTAAAGTCGTAACGCGCGGCATCGAACTCGCGGATCATGTCAACAAACGCGTTAACGGCAAAGGAATAATGCTGGCAACTCACGCTAAAGTGCGGCACCTGCTCGGATGCGCCCTTGTACTTGCCCTCGAGCAGGTCGGCCTGGTCGAGCACCTGACGCGCATAGCCCAAGAAGGTCTCGCCTTCCTCGGACACAACGACGCCCTTGTTAGTGCGCTCAAAGATGTGCACACCCATCTCGTTTTCGAGATCGCGAATCGACGCGGTAATCGAAGGCTGCGACACAAAGAGCCGGCGCGAGGCCTCGGTGATGCTGCCGCATTCGGCAACCTTTACAACATATCTGAGCTGCTGAAGCTTCATAGCCTTCTCCCTAGACGTTCGTGACGCCAAAACCCGCCGCGTCCATTTGGCGCATAAACGACGGCATCTCCCCCGTCGCGGCGCAGGCGGCAATCTGATGTAGAGCCCCGGCGACCGCATCATCTGCCGCAGCGCCAATATGCCAGCGCGCGGCAGCCGTGACGGCCTCGTTGGCATTGGCGACTGCAACGGAGTTGGGAACGGCATCGATCATGGGCAGATCGTTATCGGAATCGCCGAATACGGCCACCTCGTCGGGCGTCAGGCCCAAAGCGCGCGCTAGCTCTAACGCAGCGCAGCCCTTGTCCCAATCAGCAGGAAGGATGTCAAACAGGCGCACTCGGTTGTTGGGAAACACAAGCGAGAGTTCCGGCACCTCAGCGGCAACGCGCTCGCGTAGCTCCGCGAGTTCCTCACGCGAACGGGCACTCCAGATATTCGCCTTAAACACCGGCGCGTCATCGACGACGGGACGGCACGGGGCCTCTTCGCCTTTGAGCCACGCGTTGCCGCCCGACTCCATGGCGCGACGAACGCGCTCGGGGTCACTCGTCACGCAATAGGCATCGTTGCCCCAAAAGTCATCGCCCAGGCTGTAGACTTTTAGAAATGTATCGTCGGTCTCTTGCTCCAGGTAGTCGGCCAAACGCATCAGAGCATCGTTGTCGATTGCGCGCGAGGTAACTACTTCGCCGTCGACAAACATCACCTGGCCGTTACAGAACGCACCAGTCGAAAAACACTCGGAACGGTTTTTGAACATCCAGCCCATCGCGGACGGCTGACGACCCGAAACCGGGCCAAAGTGCAGACCCGCCGCCTGCATGGCATGAATACCCTCAATGGCGTAGTCGCTGGCGCCGTCATGCCCAGCCGGAATCAGCGTATCGTCCATATCGGTCAGCACAAGTTTGATCATAGAATCCCCCAGTCATTTTCACCGTAACCATTGTAACGACCCGCCAATAAGGGACAGGTTTATTTTGGCAGGTTTTATC
>CAKTWE010000073.1 GCA_934630385.1 uncultured Collinsella sp. | reverse complement strand
CTGACCCCATATCGTTGGGGCCAGGCCCGATTTTGCCTCTTGACAATGTCCTGCTCATATTAAAAGGAACGTCCCCAGGCGCCGGCTTGGCTCCACCTTAGAAGTGGCGGCGGATGGCGTCGACCACGCCCTGGGGTGTGGCCTGGCCGAGCACGTCGGCTGCGGCGTCGGCATCCATAAAGATATTCATGAGCGCTTGCAGGGCCTCGACCTGACCGCCCGGCTCGGCAATGCCCAGATTGATGATAATCTGCGCCGGCACGGGGGCGCCCATGCCCGCCATAGCATTGAATGTCACGGGCGCAGCAGGCTTTACCACCGCGATATAGGGCTTAGCCACAAATCCGGGATCAGTATGTGGGATGGCGATATTGGCCGCCGGCATGGCAAGGCCCGTGGGATAGGCGTCCTCGCGTGCGCGAACGGCGTCAAGCCAGCCATCGGCAATGTAGCCGCGCGGGGCGAGCTCGCTCTCGAGCTGCGCAAACACCTCACCCGGCGTCGCACACTCCCAATCAAAAAACACCAGCTCAGGCGTAAACAGCGCTTCGTTATCCACCATGCGCTCACCTCTCTCACCTAGTCATTGACGACGTTCTTAAACGACTAGTCATTCAAGAACGTCGCAGGTGACTACCAAAAACAAAAGGTGGCCACACGCGCCTTGGCGCCAATGACCACCCTAACCACTCAACTAAATTGTACTGTGCACCGCTAGCCGCGGGGCGCATCAATTGCGACCTTGCCGTTCTCCAGCACGTGGACGCGGCCATCGGCGAGCATCTGCACGACCTCGGGATACAGCACGTGCTCGATCGCGTGGATGTGCTCCTCGAGCGTATCGACATCCCAGCCCTCCTCAACAGCCAGCGCACGCTGGGCGATGATGGGACCGTTGTCGTAGATCTCGTTGGCAAAGTGCACGGTCACGCCGGTCACCTTGACGCCGCGGGCAAACGCATCGTCGATCGCGTGGGCACCGGTAAAGCTCGGCAGCAGGGCCGGGTGCAGGTTGACCACGCGGTTGGGGAACGCCGCCAGCAGTGGCGCGTGTACCATGCGCATGTAGCCGGCCATGACCACATACTCGCAGCCGCGCTCGAGCAGCTCGTGCGCAATAATCTCGTCGGCGGCGATAGGGTCGGCGTAGACATCCTTGGAAAGCGTCAGCGTCTGGATGCCCGCACGCTCTGCGCGCTGCAAGCCCTTGGCCGAAGGACGGCTCGACACCACGAGCTCAATCGAGGCATTGAGCTTGCCAGCGGCGATCAGGTCGATCAACGCCTGCAGGTTGGTACCCGAACCGCTGATGAGCACGCCGATCTTGAGCGGCTCGGCGGTATCAGTGCCGGTCGGACGGCTATAGGGCACAAAGCCCAGCCCCTCGGCAGCAGCCATCTGCTCGTTAGCGCTCATCGGAATACACGACCTTACCGGAGCCCTCGACGCACTCGCCCACGCGGAACGGCTTCTCGCCCAGCGCGACCAGAGCCTCGGTCACTGTGGCCTCGTCCTCGGGAGCGACGATCAGGCACAGGCCAACGCCCATGTTGAAGGTCTTGCACGCCTCGTTGGGCGCAAGCTCGGCCTGGCGCGACACATAGGTGATGACGGGCGGAACGTCCCAGCCCATCTCGGCACCGTTGCGGGTGACCACAGCGTCGACGTCGCCGGCGAGCGCGCGGTTGAGGTTCTCGGTAATACCGCCGCCGGTGATGTGGGCAATCGCGTGCACCGGAGCGCCACCGCGGAGCAGCTCCAGAATCGGCTTGACGTAAATGCGCGTGGGAGCCAACAGGGCGTCGGCCAGCGACACGCCACCGAGCTCCTCGAGCGGACGGCTCAGCTCCTCGGCCTTAGCGGCGGCCTCGAGCGTGCCCGGTTTGATGCCGTCGACGCCGATGACCTTGCGAACGAGCGAGTAGCCGTTGGAGTGCACGCCGGTGGAAGGCAGGCCCAGGATCACATCGCCGGGGCGAACGTTCGCGGGGTCGAGCATCTTGGGACGGTCGACAACGCCCACGGTAAAGCCGGCGAGGTCGTAGTCGGCCGGAGCCATGACGCCCGGGTGCTCGGCCATCTCGCCGCCCACGAGCGCGCAGCCCGCGAGCTTGCAGCCATCGGCCACGCCCTTGATGATCTTTGCCATGTGCTCGGCCTCGATGTGGCCGATGGCAACATAGTCCAGGAAGAACAGCGGCTCGGCGCCCGAAGCCAAAATGTCGTTGACGCACATGGCGACCAGGTCCTGGCCCACCGTCTCGTGACGGTCCATGATCTGGGCGAGCACGAGCTTGGTGCCCACGCCATCGGTACCGCTGATCAGGATCGGGTCTTCCATATCCTTGAGCGCGGCGGCCGAGAACAGGCCACCAAAGCCACCGATACCGCCGATGACCTCGGGGCGGTTAGTGTCCTTGACCATCTGCTTAATCGCGTCGACGGCGCGGCCGCCCTCGGCGGTATCGACGCCGGCGTCCTCATACGTCACATGTTTGCTGTCGCTCATCTGAGCCTTCCTCTCCCACTACCGTCCGCCGCCTAGGCGTCAAACGGTGCTCATAGTTGCGTTCATATCGGCGCGCGTCATAAGAACACGCGCCGTCATATCAACAAAACAGCAGATAAAACCTGCCAAAATAAACCTGTCCCTACATGGCAGGTTTTAGGCCTCTCCGTGCTCCTCTTCCCAGCTGCGGTCGTCGTATTTCTCGACCACGGCGTCGTCGTCAAAGTGCAGCGGCTTATCCAGGTTGCGGGGCTTAAAGCCCTCCATAAACTTGTCGCGGCCAAAGCTCTCGGGGATCGCCACGGGGTAGCGGCCGGTAAAGCACGCATCGCAGTAGCCGCCCTTGGGCATGACCTTCAGCAGGCCCTCGACCGAAAGGAAGGCCAGCGAATCGGCGCCAATGTACTCGCAAATCTCGTCGACCGTCTTGTTGGCGCTGATAAGCTGCGACTGCACGTCGGTATCGATGCCATAGAAGCACGGCCAGATGACCTCGGGCGAGTTGATGCGGATGTGAATCTCCTTGGCGCCGGCGTTGCGCAGCATCTTGACGAGCTGCACCATGGTAGTACCGCGCACGATGGAGTCGTCGATCACGACCAGGCGCTTGCCCTCGATATTGTCGCGCAGCGGGTTAAGCTTCATGCGCACGCCCATAGCGCGCAGCTCCTGCGTGGGCTCAATAAATGTGCGGCCCACGTAACGGTTCTTGATGAGGCCCTCGCCAAAGGGAATGCCGCTCTCGTGCGAATATCCCTCCGCAGGCGGCAGACCGGAGTCGGGCACGCCGATGACCAGGTCGGCCTCGACGGGCTCCTCGTGCGCCAGCTGACGGCCCATGTCGTAGCGGCAGGCATAGACGCTCTTGCCATTCATGATGGAGTCGGGGCGAGCAAAGTAAACCTGCTCAAAGATGCAGTTGGCGGGCTCTTCGGCAGCGGGCACACCCTGCTCGGATACCAGGCCCTCGGCACTGATACGCAAGATCTCGCCGGGACGGACATCGCGCACGTACTCGGCGCCCACGATATCGAGCGCGCAAGTCTCGGAGGCAACGACCCAGCCACCGGCGCGCGTGACATGGGCGGCAGCGTCGACCGTTGCGGCGGCGTCTTGCGACGGCAGCTGCGAAACGGATGCGGCGTCGGCTTGGTCCAGTCCCTCATCCACAAGCTTGCCCAGCACGAGCGGGCGAATGCCGTGCGGGTCGCGGAAGGCATAGAGCGCCTGCTCGTTAATGAGCGTCATGGCGTAGCCGCCGCGCACGAGTTCCATGGTCTTGCGAATGCCCTCGCGCAGATGGCCCGTGCGTTGGGTAAAGTAGCCGATGAGCTTGGTCGCGACCTCGGAATCAGAGTTGGAGAGGAACGGCACGCCCAGCTCGATGAGCTGACGGCGCAGCTCGTCGGTGTTGACGAGGGTGCCGTTGTGCGCGAGCGCGATAATGACGCTATTGATGGTAGAGAGATGCGGCTGAGAGGCCTCCCAGCTTTTGGCGCCGGCGGTGCCATAGCGCACGTGACCCACAGCCAGCTGGCCGGAGAGCGTCGACAGGTCGGCGTTGGAGAACACGCGGTCGAGCAGGCCCAGGTCCTTGCGAACCATAACCGTGCCGCCGTCGCCCACGGCGATTCCCGCCGATTCCTGGCCGCGGTGCTGCAGTGCACGCAGGCCAAAGTACGTCAGTCGAGCCACGTCGCGATCGGGCGCCCACACACCAAAAATGCCGCACTCCTCATGCAGCTGGTCGGAGTCCGGATCATACGTCGACATGGTCTTCACCTGTCCCGCGGCACGCTCGGCCGCGCGGATGGTTTCTTGAGACATGGCATCCCCTCAGAGCCTCGTATTTTGGCGTTACCCGCCTTATTATACGCACGGCGCGACGCGCTCCCCCGCGCATGAGCAGCGCTTTTTAAAAGCCCACCGAGCTAATTATCCGTTTTGTAACCAAACATTTATTTGGCTACGCGACATGGACGCCAGCGCAGCGCCTCGCCCACCGTTGAGGGTTACATTGTTGCAATTGGGACGTTCGTCCTGTCTTTTGGCTGGTCGGCAGCGTATCCTTATAAACTGTAGCAAAGCGAGAAAGGTTCTGTATGGATCGAAATGAACTCGACCCCAGCGTCCCCAGCGCCACAGAGGTCAAGAAGATCCCGCTCATCATTAAGGTGTACGCCGTCCTGTGCATCCTGTCCGGCGTGGGCACGCTCCCGTCGGTCGCCGCCTTTATGTGGCAGGTCATCACCGCACTCATCAACGGTAACGCCGCCGAAAAGCTCGGCGACAATATGCTGGTCGCAGTTGGACTCATCGTCGCCGGCATCATGCTCTCTGCGGCAAGTGCCGTCATCCTGATCATCTTTGGCCTGGACCTTATCAAAAACCAGCGCCGCAACGCCGCCCGCCTGTCCTACATCCTTATTGCATTCACCGTCGTCGAGCTTTTGGTCGACGTAATGCTCCAGGGTATCGGGCTCTTCTTACTTCGTCCCGCTATTCAGCTCGGTATACTCATCGCGCTTTCAGCCACCGTCGATCCCACGCTGCGCCAGGAGCGCGAACTGCAGCGCCGCCTGCGGGAGATGCTCGACCGCGACGCCGCGGCCGAGGGCATGCTCGGCCGCGATGAGACCGGCGAAGGCTACATCAAACTCAACTACTTCAACCTGTTTTGGGTATTCTTCGTCTGCTGCGTGCTGGGTCTGATCGCCGAGGACATCTGGCACATGACGGTCGACGACCCGGGCGTCTACCAAGACCGCGCCGGCATGCTGTTTGGCCCCTTCAGCCCCATCTACGGCTTTGGTGCCGTCCTTATGACCATGGTGCTCAACCGCTTCTATAAAAAGAGCCCCGTCATCATTTTCCTGGTGAGCGCCTTGCTCGGCGCGAGCTTCGAGGTGTTCGTGGGCTGGTTTATGCAGACCGCGTTTGGCGTGGTCTCGTGGAGCTACTCGCACATAACGCTGTTCGGCATGCCCGACCCGCTCGTGGTCCTCACGGGCGGACGCACCTGCACGGGCTTTGCCTGCCTATGGGGCGTGGGCGGCCTCATCTGGATCAAGCTGCTGCTACCGAGGCTGCTCAAGCTCATCAACATGATCCCCTGGAAGAGTCGCTACTCGGCCACCGTCATCTTTACCGTTATCATGCTGGTCGACGGCGTCATGACGCTGCAATCGCTCGACTACTGGTACCAGCGCGTCAACGGCACGGTCAACGATATTCCCGTTGCACAGTTCTACGGCAAGTATTTCGATAACGAGTACATGGAAAACCGCTTCCAGAGTATGACCATGAGCCCCAAGGATGCCACCCGCGTGTAGCGTCCAACACCGGCTCAAATCATCCCCATGCATAAGAAAGCCCGCCGGCAGCTCAGGAGCTACCGGCGGGCTTATGCTTCCTATCGATGGCTTGCGACGGTCAGAGCCTATGCCTCGCGCTCGACCTCGCTCACGCACTCGTTCTTGATAGTGCCGACAAGATTCTGAAGCGCGTCGACCACATGCGGGCGAATGTCTCCGCCAATGAGTACGAGCATGATGTCGTCGCCCACAGCGAGCTCGCCGGTCGCCAACCACACGCGCACGTAGCCGATACCCGGCATCGCACGCACCGCCTCAATAGCGGCCTGCACCTTATCGGCATCGAAGCCGAACACCATGCCGCCCACCCTGTGTCCAGGCGCCACGC
Source organism: uncultured Collinsella sp. (assembly GCA_934630385.1). Taxonomy (GTDB): domain Bacteria; phylum Actinomycetota; class Coriobacteriia; order Coriobacteriales; family Coriobacteriaceae; genus Collinsella. The sequence continues at coordinate 1,833 of CAKTWE010000073.1, read as the reverse complement.
CACCGGTCTCGATGCCGCGGACCTCGGATTTGGGCGTCGCGCGCACCACGCCATTGTGTGTCAGGTACATGCCGCAGCCAGCCGCCGAAGCATCGGCCTTAGCCTCGCGAAGCCATGCATCGACCGAAGGCATCGATTTGCCACTTTCAAGCATCATTTCTCCCTTACCGTCGTCGAGTAGCCCATTTGGGACGGAGCTCTTTTAGCTACTCTCGAACAACTTATTCCTCGACCGGCGTGAGCACCATGACGGCACGCGTGTTGCTCAGCGACAGCGAACGGCAGGTCACAAGCGTAACGATCTTGGTTGCCGAAGCAGCGCGGTCGGTGGCGTCGCTCGCCACGGCCGAGGCGCCGTCGAGCATCTCGGACAGATAGTTCGTCAGTCCGTCGTCGCCTTCAAAGTTGGACGTGCGCGCCTTGGCGTACGTATCCTCAACGACCTTGGTCGCCAGCGGACGCAGCTTATACGTCGCATCGCGTGTAATGTAGTACACGTATTCTATGCTGTCGAATGTCGCCTGATCGGTCGTGTCCGAAATCACGTTGAACATTGAGCCGTCGTTCATGTGGTGGCCGTAGATCGTGGTCTGCTGATCCACCATGCCCGGCGCGGTATCGTCGCTATCCAAAAAGATGGCGCCCGACGCATTGGCGGTGCCGTCGAACAGCGTGTTGAGGTACTTGGAGTTGTTGTTGGTCTGCACCACGGGATAGTTGATGTTGGTGCCGGGTGCATAAATCCAGCCAACGACCTCGGGATTTGCCTGGGCGAGCGCGTTGAAGTCAATGGTTGGCACGCCGCTGGCATCCTTGTCGCTCACATATTGCTTTTCGATTTTTTGATACGACTCGCTCGCCTGCTTGTAGCCAATCTGCGCGTTGATAAAGATGGCAGCCGCAGCAACGATCAGGCCAATGCCGATGATGATGAGCAGAATGGGAATAACGGAGCGGCGCTTTTTGCGCGGCGGCTCGGTATAGCTCGACGGCGCGGCATGCGCCGAAGAGCGAGGTGACTTCTTAGCCGTACTGTATGACGAAGGGCGATATGCAGCGGGTGTATCCTGACGGCGATGCTTCGCCGGCGTCACGGGGCGCGGCGCACGCGGCTGCTGAGGAGAGGATGTCCGACCCTGCTGCGGCGCGCGGGCTGCTCCCGACTTGGCTGGATCGGGAATCCGAGAAGTCGAAAAACGCTTTCCCTGATAGTCTGACATGGCTCTCCTTATGCTGCAAATGGACTGGCAGAGCGCTTAGGCGTCAGCCATCTCCTGCTTCATCTTCTCGATAACCTTGCGATACTCGGGGTCACAGGCGCCCAGGATCTGCGTGGCATAGATAGCGGCGTTATTGGCACCGTTAATGGCCACACAGGCAACGGGCACACCCGAAGGCATCTGCACCATCGACAGCAGCGAGTCCATACCCCCCAGGTCGCTCGTCTTCATAGGCACGCCGATGACCGGCAGCGGCGTAAACGCAGCCACGACACCGCCCAGGTGAGCAGCCTTGCCGGCGGCAGCGATAATCACCTTGATGCCGCGGTCGGCAGCGGTCGAGGCCCACTCATGGACCTTCGCCGGCGTGCGGTGCGCGCTTGCGATCACGAGCTCATAGGGCACGCCCAGTGCCTCGAGCTCGGCGGTGCAGCCTTCCATAACGCCCAGATCGGACTTGGAGCCCATGATGATCCCGACAACCGGCTTCTGATCTGCCATAAACAAAGACCTCCTGTTGAGAGCGGTGACGCGGCCAATCCGCGACCCTTAACTACTGAGAGTAGTATAGCTGCTCCCGTCCCTGCGGTCTGCGTGGTGCTTTGCGGGCGGG
>CAKTWE010000072.1 GCA_934630385.1 uncultured Collinsella sp. | reverse complement strand
GCCCAGGCCATGCCCACCCCCGAGCAGATGGCGGCGATGACGCCCGAGCAGCTCGCCGAGATGCAGCAGAAGGCCGCAGCGGCGCAGAACATGCAAAAGCAGATTGATGCCGACGGCGGCAAGATCACCATGAAGAGCCTGCGTCTAGGCGTTGAAGGCGGCCTCATCGACCAGGGCAAGCTCGTCGAGGGCGCCAACGATATGGCGGACAAAATGGGCTCCATGTCGGGTTCCATCGTGACCCAACGCGCCGTGAGCTATGTGCAAGACGAGTACAAGGCGCAGGGTATCGACCCCGCCGACGTGCAGAACGCCTACCTGGGCCGCATGGCGACCACGATGTTTGGGCTGTGCCTGGTGTCGCTGGTCGCCACCATCCTGACCGGCGCCGTGGCTTCGCGCACCGCCTGCTCCATCGCCCGCGACCTGCGCCGCGAGACCTTCAACAAGGTTATGCACTTCTCGCCGGCCGAGGTGGGCAAGTTTAGCCAGGCCTCGCTCATCACCCGCTGCACCAACGACATTCAGCAGATTCAGATGGCCGCAACCCTGTTTATCCGCATGTGCCTACTGGCGCCTGTCATGGGCATCGTCGCCGTCATGCGCGTCCTGGCCAACCACACCGGCCTGGAGTGGACCATCGCCGTGGCCATCATCGCGGTCTCGGCCGTCGTCGGCGTGCTTATGGGCCTCACCATGCCCAAGTTCAAAAAGATGCAGAGCTTTGTGGACCGCGTGAACCTTACCGCCCGCGAGCTGCTCGACGGTCTTATGCCCATCCGCTCGTTCAACCGCGAGGAGCATGAGCTCGAGCGTTTTGACAAGGCTTCGCTCGACCTGATGACCACGCAGCTCTACACCAACCGAGCCATGAGCTTTATGATGCCGCTCATGATGCTCGTCATGAACTGCATCACCGTGCTTATCGTCTGGTTTGGCGCGCAGGGCGTCTCGGACGGCGTGATGCAGGTCGGCAACATGATGGCGTTTATCTCCTACACCATGCAGATCGTCATGGCGTTTATGATCCTCACCATGGTGTCGGTCATCCTGCCCCGCGCCGAGGTCGCAGCCGAGCGCGTGGAAGAGGTCATCACCTGCCCCACGAGCATCAACGACCCCGCCTCGCCCAAACTGCCTGCTGCCAGCGCGCCGCGCGGTGAGCTCACCTTCCGCGACGTGAGCTTCCAGTATCCCGATGCCCGCGCCGACGTCATTAGCGGCGTGAACTTCACCACGCATGCCGGCCAGATGCTCGGCATCATTGGCTCCACGGGCTCGGGCAAGTCCACGCTCGTGCAGCTGATTCCACGCCTGTACGACGTCACGGGCGGCAGCATTTCGCTCGACGGCATCGACGTGCGCGATATGACCCTTTCCGAGCTTCGCCGCCGCATTGGTTACATCCCGCAGCAGGGGCGTCTGTTCTCGGGCACCGTGGAGAGCAACCTTAAGTTTGCCGGCGACATGGTAAGCGACGAGAACATGCACGAGGCCGCGCGCATCGCTCAAGCCGAGGACTTTATCGCCGAGCGCGAGGGCGGCTACGACTCCCCCATCAGCCAGGGCGGCTCCAATGTTTCGGGCGGTCAGCGCCAGCGCCTGGCCATCGCCCGCGCGTTGGCCAAAAAGCCCGAGGTCGTGGTGTTCGATGACTCGTTTAGCGCCCTCGACTACAAGACCGACGCGCGTCTGCGCGAAGAGCTGGCCAAAAACGTTACCGACGCCGCGCTCGTGGTCGTGGCCCAGCGCATCGCGACCATCATGCACGCCGACCAGATCATCGTGCTCGACGACGGACACGTGGTGGGCACCGGTACGCACGAGGAGCTGCTGCACAGCTGCCCGGCGTACCTGGAGATCGCACAGTCGCAGCTTTCCGCCGAGGAGCTGGGGCTCACCCAAGAAGAGATTGAAGCCGTCATGGAAGGAGGCGAGCGCTAATGGCAGACGAGACCAAGACTCAGATTCCCAAGCCCACCCGCCGGCGCGGTCCCATGGGCCGCATGGGTGGCATGGGCCGCGGCGAAAAGGCCAAGGACTTTAAGGGCACCATGCGGCAGTTGCTCGGCTATATCGGTCAACACAAGATTGCCGTGTTTGCCGCCGTCGCCTTTGCCGTATGCTCGGTCATCTTTAACATTGTAGGGCCCAAAGTACTTGGCCAGGTTACGACCAAGCTGTTCGAAGGCCTGGTTTCCAAGGTCAACGGTACCGGCGATGTCGACTTTGCCTGGATCGCCAAGACGCTCGGCTTTTTGCTCTGCCTGTATCTGGCAAGCTCTGTTTGCAGCCTGATCCAAGGCTGGCTCATGACCGGCGTCACGCAAAAGATTTGCTACCGCATGCGCAAGGAGATCGCCGCCAAGATCGCTGTCGTGCCGATGAGCTACTTCAACGGCCACAGCAAGGGCGACGTGCTCAGCCGCATCACCAACGACGTCGATACGCTCGGCCAGTCGCTCAACCAGAGCGTGACGCAGCTCATCACGTCGGTAACGCAGATTATCGGCGTGCTCGTCATGATGCTGTCGATCAGCCTGCCGCTCACCGGCGTCACCGTGCTCACGCTGCCGGCAGCCGCGATTATCCTGACCGTGATGATTCACTTCTCGCAGCCGTACTTCCGCGAGCAACAGCAAGTCCTGGGCACCGTCAACGGCATTATCGAGGAGGACTTTGCCGGCCAGAATGTCATTCAGGTGTTCGACCGCGCCGAGGCCTCGATCGAGGAGTTCGACCGTCAAAACGACCGCCTCTTTATTAGTGGCTGGCGCTCGCAGTTCCTGTCGGGCCTGATGATGCCGCTTATGAGTCTGGTGGGCAACATGGGCTACGTGGGCGTCGTCGTGGTGGGCGCACAGCTCGCGCTGACCGGCAATGCCACGCCCGGCGACATCCAGAGCTTTATCCAGTACGTTCGCAACTTTACGCAACCCGTGCAGCAGCTGGGCAACGTGAGCAACACGATGCAGTCGATGGCCGCTGCCACCGAGCGCGTCTTTGAGTTCCTGGCCGCGCCCGAGGAGGGGCAGAAGGCCGACGCGCAGATTCCCGAAAAGCGCCCCGGCCACGTGGAGTTTGACCATGTCAAGTTTGGCTACACGCCCGACAAGACCATCATCCACGACTTTAGCTGCGAGGCGCAGCCCGGCCAGACCATCGCCATCGTCGGCCCCACCGGCGCCGGCAAGACCACGCTCATCAAGCTGCTGCAGCGCTTCTACGACGTGGACGGCGGCTCGCTGCGCGTCGAGGGCGTCGACGTGCGCGACTGGGACCGCGCGGCGCTGCGCGGCGAGTTTGCCATGGTGCTGCAGGATACGTGGCTGTTTAACGGCACCATCCGCGAGAACATCCGCTACGGACGCCCCGATGCGAGCGATGCCGAGGTCGAAGCCGCTGCACGCGCCGCACGCTGCGACCACTTTATCCATACGCTCGCCGGCGGCTACGACTTTATGATTAACGAGGAGGGCACTAACCTGTCGCAGGGTCAGCGCCAGCTCGTGACCATCGCCCGCGCCATTTTGGCCGACCGCCCGGCGCTGATTTTGGACGAGGCGACCTCCAACGTCGATACCCGCACCGAGGAACTCATCCAGCGCGCCATGGATGCGCTGATGCAGGGCCGTACCAGCTTTGTCATCGCGCACCGCCTGTCCACGATCCGCAACGCCGACGTGATCTTGGTGATCCGCGACGGCGACATCGTCGAGAAGGGCACACACGACGAGCTGCTCGCCCAAGGCGGCTTCTACGCCGACCTGTACAACTCGCAGTTCGACGAAGCGGCGTAAAACCGGCGGCAAACAACCGCAATACCCAAAAACGGGGGGCGCAGAATGAACTGCGCCCCCCGTTTTGTGTCCTTTGGGCCTCGAACCGCCTCCCCTGGGACCTGATTGACAGCCCCTTCCAAGCCACGTGGCATCATTCCATTCCAGGTCCAGCTGACGTTTACCCAGATAAAACCTACCAAAATAAACCTGTCTCTTTTTGGCAGGTTTCGAGGTGACAAGGGCTTGCGCTTTAGCGTGCGACAGCGGATAATGCCGAGCACTCGCCAATACGCTTATTGCTCTTTCTATAGATTGAGGAGGCCCCTATGGCCATGGAATTCAAACGCAGGCTGCCGATCCCCATGGAGATCCGCGAGGAAATGCCGCTTTCTGCCGAGCTTACCGCCAAAAAGCAGGCATTTGACGCCGAGGTCGCCAAAGTCTTTACCGGCGAGGACGCACGCAAGATGCTCATCATCGGCCCGTGTTCTGCCGACCGCGAGGACTCGGTGCTTGAGTACATGAACCGACTGGCCAAGACCGCCGAGGAGGTCAAGGACAAACTCATCATCATTCCTCGCGTCTACACCAACAAGCCGCGTACCAAGGGCACCGGTTACAAGGGCCTGCTGCACAACCCCAACCCCGAGGCTCCCGACGACCTGCTCGAGGGCGTCAAGGCCATCCGCCATATGCACCTGCGCGTTATTGAGGAAACGGGCTTCTTCACCGCCGACGAGATGCTCTATCCGTCCAACTACCAGTACCTCGTTGACCTGCTGAGCTATGTTGCCGTGGGTGCACGCTCGGTCGAGAACCAGGAGCATCGCCTGGTGTCGAGCGGCATTTCGGTACCCGTCGGCATGAAGAATCCCACTGCCGGCTCTACCACCGTCATGCTCAACTCTATTTACGCCGCACAGGCGCACCAGAGCTTCATCTTCCGTAACTGGGAAGTCGAGTGCGATGGCAACCCGCTTGCGCACGCCGTCATGCGCGGCTACATCGGTCTCGATGGGCGCACCTACCCCAACTACCACTACGAGCACCTCGAGCGCCTGGCCGAGCGCTATACCGAGCACGCCGGTTATGCCAATCCGGCGGCGGTCATTGACTGCAACCACGACAACTCGGGCAAGCGACCGCTTGAGCAGTATCGCATTTGCAAGGAAGTGCTCGACAGCTGCCGCCGCAATGAGTCCATCTCCAAGCTGGTCAAGGGCTTTATGATCGAGTCTTATCTGGAGGACGGCAACCAGCCGGTCGACGGCGGCGTCTTTGGCAAGTCAATCACCGACCCGTGCCTGGGCTGGGAAAAGACCGACTACCTCATCCACGAGATCGCGGAACGTATTTAGGTTCCGCCGTTCTGCCGAACGGCGGACCGGCCGACGCTGCGCAGGCCGCATTTGGACAATCTGACGTTCAACTTCAAGGGCGCGACCAGAAGGTCAGCGCCCTTTCGTTTCACGTCACCTTGCAATCAAGTAGCCCCTGTCCGCTTGACCGGCTGGGTTTTCGAGGTGCCCCAGGTCGCCGCGAAAGAGGAGCGAAGCGTACTTTGGTACGCGAGCGACGGTTTGAGCGGCGAGATGGGGTGCCTCGGAAAGCCAGACGATTAAGCGGACGGTTCCTGCTGCGTAATGCAGTGGATATTTCCGCCGCCGAAGACGACCTGCTCGGACTGAACGCCGACGCACTTGTAGACGCCCTCGCCCCAGACCTCGTCGTAGATCTTCTGGAGCGTGTCAACGGCCAGCTGGTCGTTCTCGTCGCCGTACTGCGGGACGATAACGCCGTGGTTGGTGACCAGGTAGTTCATGTAGGAGGCGATCAACGGCTCGTCGGCGACGCGCGGCTCGGCGTTCTCGTCGGCGTCGATGGTGTCGCAGGAAGCCTGGTCCATGAACAGCGGGTTCACGGGCATGCAGAGCTTGTAGACCTTCATCTTGCGGCCCTTGGCGTCAACGGCGTTGGAGAGGGTCTCGTAGATGGCGTGGCACTGCTCGTAGAACGGATACTCGGGATCGTCAGTCCAGATGCAGGCCATGACGCCCGGAGCGATGAACGTAGCGACATCATCGATGTGACCGTTGGTCTCCTCGGGGTCGATGCCCTCCTTGACCCAGATGACCTTCTCGACACCCAGGTAATCCTTGAGGTGCTCGTCCATATAGGCGCGAAGTTCCTCGCTCCAAGGCTCAAACTTCCTCTTGAACTTGGGCCAGATGGACTCGGAATCCTCTTCCTCCTCCAGAACCGCAGAGCAGGTGCGGCCCGGGGAAAGCAGGCACTGGTCGGTCACGACCACGGTGCCCTCGCCGTCGACGGTGATGGAACCGCCCTCGAGGATCATGTCATCGGGACGATAGCGACGGCAGCCGGAAAGCTCAGCTATCTTAAGGGCGATCTGCTCGTCCTTGTCCCACGGGAAATAGAGGCCGTCGACGAGGCCGCCGTAGGCGTTGAAGTGCCAGTGGTTGGCGCGCTTATCGCCCCTGCCATTGATAACAAAAGTGGCAGCGGTGTCGCGGAACCAAGCGTCGTCGGTGGTCATCTCGATAACGGTGACGTTCTCGTCTTCCTCAAAGACGGCCTTGCAGTTAGCGTAGTCGGCCTGGTTGGCGCATATGGTAACCGGGGTGAACTCGGCAATGGCGCGAGCGATGGCGGCATACTGCTTCTGAGCTGGCTTGGCACCATGGACCCAAGTGTCGGTGCGATGGGGCCAACCCATCCACACGCGATCCTGCGGAGCGAATTCAGCGGGCATAAAGAAACCGTCGGCCTTGGGGGTGGACTCGGACTCGGTAATCGTGCGCATAAGGCTTCCTCCAAATCGAACGACCGTTGTCTCGATCTGTAACATCTAGGGGCCGAATCCCCGTCTTGTTGTTACAGATCGAGACAAACCGTATGGCTCGGGACAAACAATCTCAATCTATAACAGATAGAGGCGATTTTGCCAGCCATATGTTACAGATTGAGATAAACGGAGGGACAGCATGACACCGCCACGGAGGGGACGGGTGCCTCCGTGGCGGTTCTGGCTTAGACCGGCTATTCGCTGTAGCGGGTGGCGATGGCAGCTTGTACCATGCCGGCGCTCATGAGGTAGGTCACCAGGAAGTAGCCGCCATAGGCTGCCAGGAAGATTGCACAGGTGAGGCCCACGGTGCCGCCGATGCTCATATTTCCGAAAATGCTCACCAGCTCGATGATCACCTTGAGCGCCACAAAGGAGTGCGCCAGGCCCACTGCCAGGGGGAACAGGAAGAACACCGCTTGCTGCGCCATCACCGAATGCCGGATCTGACGGTCGTCACAGCCGATCTGTGCCAGCACACGATAGCTGCGGCTACCGTCGGCCACATTGGAGAGCTGCTGGATCGACAGAATCGCCGCACATGCAACGACCAGCACAAAGCCAATGTAGATGGCTAGATAGCTAATCATGCCGTTCATCTGCGCTGCTTGCGTGTACATCTCGGAACGCGTGATGAAGACTCCCCATCCCCCCGGCTCCTTGCCGTCAACGAGCAGAATGTCGAGCAAGGTGTATTTAATGCTCTCGTCTGCCTTGGTCACATCCATCCCCTGCTTGTAGTTAACGAGCAGATTACTGGAATACGGCTGCAGATTAAGCTGGGACAGCAGCTCATCGGCTACGACCACGGTACCGGGATTGCTGCCCATCGCCGAGTTGGCGATGGCCGCCGTGTCCTCGTCCGACTTATCGGTTGCGGGCTTGAGCTCATGCCCGCCCAAGGTGAGGGTATGGCCGCCGGCCATGTATTTGGTGTACAGGTCGCCCAGCTCACCGCCCATATCGCACGTGAGCAGATACTGGTCGTGACCGATGTGCACCGGCTCCTCGCCCATCATCTGGCGCAGTTTGTTGTACTGGCTCGCCGGCGTCACAAACAGACCCATCGCATCGGCGTTGCTTCCCTCGAGCGCCTTGGGAAGCTTTTTGCCCATGACCTTGCACATCTCGCCTGCCACCACCGAGGGGCCCGAGCCGCCAAGCGGGTAACTCAGATACGAATCGATCTGCACATGCTCACCGGCAACATCGGCGATATTGACCTTTTTGCCGGTCTCGTCGTTGTTGTCCGCCGACTTGCGCTCGCCATGCCATGCAGCGTACAAATCGACCGTTGCATCGGCCAGCACCATGCGATCGGCCTCAGACGGATTGGCATACTCCTTGTAGTAGTCGAGCGTTTCGGGCGTGTAATAGACATACGTCTGAGACACGTCAACAGGGTTATAGCGCTCCAGATTCTCGTTCATCACGTTGGCGATCGACATACCGCAGGTCACCGAGGTAATGGCCAAAAACAGAATCATCGCGATGACGCCCATCGAAAAGCACACCGT
>CAKTWE010000071.1 GCA_934630385.1 uncultured Collinsella sp. | reverse complement strand
CAGCATGTACGGCCGCTTTATCGAGGCCGCCGGCGAGCTGCCGTTTGAGCTGACGGCGAGCGTCGCGGGCGTTATGCTCGTGCGCGCGGTGCGTCCCGACTCCAGGGGGAGCAAATGGCTCGCCGTGCTCGGCATCCTCGTCAACGTTGGCCTGGTCGGCTACGAGATCATTGGATCGCTGCGGGTCGGTGGCAAGCTCATCGCGGTTCAGTTGGTACTGACGTTTGTACTGGTCATCGCTGCCAACCTTATCGTCTATCGCTTCACGCGCATGACCGAGCCCGACGAGCTCACACGTTGGGCGTTGATGGTGCTTGCCGTGTGGGTCGCCCAGGCCATCATCCTCAACGTGATCGTCAAGCCGCTGTGGTCGCGCCCGCGCATGCGCGTGATCGAGGTCACGCAGGGGCTCGAGTTTCAGCCGTGGTGGGTGATCGGCAACTCCGACAAGTGGGCCTATATTGCCGCTGGTGTAGCCAAGGACGGCTTTAAGTCGTTTGCGAGCGGACACGCGGCGCACGCGGCGATCGGCCTCATGCTCGCCGGGCTTCCCGCGGCGGCCTTTAAGGAAAAGCCGTCACGCCGTCGCGTGGTCTTTTGGGCGGCGGCTGTGGTCGTGGCGCTCGTCGCGCTTGGCCGCATCGTGATTGGAGCGCACTTTTTGAGTGATGTGAGCTGCGGTTTTGCTCTGGTACTGGCACTTGAGTGTCTTGCCGCGCGCATTGCCTATCCCAACGGCGTACAATAGCCCCGTTTGAATCATCTGGCCGATACCCGGTAAGAGAGGATTGCCATGCTCGCGTTCAACAACGATTATTCCCACGGCGCACACCCAGCGGTGCTGCAGGCGCTTGTCGACACCAATATGGAGCCGCAGCCCGGCTATGGTACCGATGCACACACCGAGCGTGCCAAGCAGCTTATCCGCGAGGCCTGCCAGGCCCCCGATGCCGACGTGTTTTTTCTGGTGGGCGGCACGCAGGCCAACGCGACGGTGATCGACATGCTGCTCGCGCCCTACGAGGGCGTCGTTGCTGCCGAGACTGGCCACGTCGCCTGCCACGAGGCAGGCGCCATCGAGTTTGGCGGCCACAAGGTGCTCACTATCCCCGGCTACGAGGGCAAGATGCACGCCGAGGACCTCGAGAACTATATCCAGGTGTTCTACGAAAACGAGAGCTATGAGCACACAGTGTTCCCGGGCGCCGTGTACGTGAGCCTATCGACCGAGTACGGCACGCTGTACTCCAAGGCCGAGCTCGCGGCGATTCACGCGGTGTGCCAGAAGCGCGAGATTCCGCTGTTTGTGGACGGTGCTCGCCTGGCCTATGCGCTGGCGTCCGATGAGTGCGATATTACCCTGCCCGAGCTGGCGCAACTGTGCGACGTGTTCTACATCGGCGGCACCAAGTGCGGCGCGCTCTGCGGCGAGGCTGTGGTGTTCTGCGGCATGCACGCCCCGGCGCACCCCATTCCGCGCATTAAGCAGCACGGCGCGCTGCTTGCCAAGGGCCGCCTGACGGGCGTGCAGTTCGAGACTCTTTTTACCGATGGCCTGTATTTTGAGATTGGTCGCCAGGCGATTGAAACCGCTCAGGCGCTGCGTCGCGTGCTGCACGAGCGCGGCTACCAGTTCTTCTTGGAGACGCCGACCAACCAGCAGTTCGTGATTCTGCCCAACGAGGACATGGCCCGCATTCGCGAGCATGCGGCGATCGAGTACTGGGAAAAGTACGACGATACCCACACGGTGGTGCGTTTTTGCACCAGCTGGGCCACGACGCAGGAGGATATCGACGCGTTGGCGGCTGTCCTGTAGCCTGATGTAATGACAAGGGGCCGCCCTGCGCCTGAGCTTGGCGCAGGGCGGCCTTTGCTTTTGGGGGAGAAGGGTTGTATGACCGAGATGCCCGAGCCGACGATTCGCCTGGCGACGCCCGAAGACGCACCGGCGTTGCTTGCCATCTATGAGCCATATGTGCGCCAGACGGCGATTACCTGCGAATATGAGGTGCCGAGCGTTGAGGAGTTCGCCGGGCGTATCGAGCGTACGCTCAAGCGCTATCCGTATCTGGTGATGGAGTTGGACGGGTGTCCGGTAGGCTATGCCTACGTGAGTCCGCTCAACAGCCGCGAGGCATATGACTGGTCGGTCGAGACATCAATCTACCTGGCGCGCGATGTGCGCCACGGCGGACTGGGCCGCAAGCTGCATGACGCGCTCAAGCAATGCCTAATCGCGATGGGCATCACCAACATGTGCGCCCTCATCGCCGTGCCGCACGACAAGGACGACGAGTATCTGACGCACAACAGCCAGGACTTCCATGCTCATATGGGGTATCGCCTGGTGGGCACTTTTGACCGCTGCGCTCAAAAGTTCGGCCGCTGGTATGACATGTGCTGGATGGAGCTGGTTCTATCCGAGCGCGTTCCCAACCAACCCAAACCAACCTGGTTCCCCGACCTCCTCGCCTAAAACCACCACAAAGGTGCCTGTCTCCTTTGTGGTGGTCCATGCTACAATCGCCGACATGCCCCACAACTACATCTGCCTTCGAAAGGAGCCTCCGTGGCGAACGCCATCGATCAGCTCACGGACCGCGTGCTCGTGCTCGGCCGCCTCACCATCGTCCGCCGCGCTATTACCGCCGTGGCGGTCACAATTTCCGCCGTCCTACAGACATTTCTGATCCAGGCGTTCATTCAGCCCGCCGACTTGCTTCCGAGCGGTCTTACCGGCGTCGCGGTCCTGCTCGATCGCGTTACCTCGCTGGGCGGCGTTCACATCGACATCTCGCTCGGTATGCTCGCGCTCAACATCCCCGTGGCGCTCCTATGCTGGAGCGGCATCAGCAAGCGCTTCGTCATCTTCTCGATGATGCAGGTCGTGCTCTCGTCGCTGTTTCTCAACGTCTTTCACTTTGCGCCGTTTTTGGGCGACAAGATCATGCTCATTATTTTTGGCGGCGTGGTCTCGGGTTTGGGCGCTGCCATCGCGCTTAAGTCCGGCGCATCCACCGGCGGCACCGACTTTATCGCGCTATGGGTCTCCAACCACACGGGCAAGACCATCTGGGGCGCCATCTTTGGCTTTAACTGCTTTATCCTGGCGATCTTTGGTTTTATGTTTGGCTGGGACAAGGCGGCGTACTCCATAGTGTTCCAGTTTATCTCGACCAAGACCATTGATAGCTTCTATCGTCGCTACGACCGCGTGACGCTGCAGATCACGACGCGCAAGGCGGACGAGGTCATGACCGCCTATGTTGACCAATTTCAGCATGGCATTAGCTGCGCCGAGGTCATTGGCGGATACAGCCGCGAAAAGATGTACCTGCTGCACACCGTGGTCTCGACCTACGAGAGCCAGGATATTATCAAGCTGGTCTGCGACGTTGACCCTGATGCCGTGATCAACGTGTTCCACACGCTCAACTTTGTGGGCGGCTGGTGGGGCGGCCATGTCGACGAGCCCATGCCCACAGCCGTTCCCGATCCCGACAAGCCCGCGCGCATGGCGAGCAGGCAGGCCCGTCTGCACGATCAGGAAAGCCTGCAGCAGGACGACGGCAAGTAAAGATTTGCTGTATGTGGTGTATCGTTTTATCAAATTGAGGTAACATATAAAAAGACGTTATATACGTATTAGTTATTTCGATATATTAGTTATTTCGATATTTTGATAAGAGTGATCAGATATGCCCGCACCTAAAAATGCACCGCTTTACCAGCAGATTTACGACGAAATCAAGGATGCGATCGAGAAAGGTGTTTATGCACCCAAGGAGCGCATCCCGTCCGAGCTCGAGCTTGCCGAGCAGTACGAGGTAAGCCGTATTACGGTGCGCCGCGCCGTCGAGGAACTGTGTTCCGACGGCTATCTGGTTAAGCAGCAGGGCCGCGGCACCTTTGTCTCCACGCCGCACATCAACCGCCAGTTTCATGCTTCGACGCTGCAGACGTTCACCGCGCTGTGTGCCGACAATGGCATGAAGGCCGGTGCACACGTGGTCGATCGCCAGATTGTTCCGGCGCGCCAAAACGAGATGGAGTTCTTTGGCCTGCAGAAGGATGCGCTGCTGCTGCATATCAAGCGCGTACGTACAGCCGACGGCGAGCCCATCTTTGAGGAGAACATCTTTGTGCCGTTTGACGCCTACCGTGAGCTGTTGACGGCCGATCTTGAGGACAAGTCGATTTTTGCCGAGGTCGAGCGTGTTGGCGGAACGCCGATTTTCTCGGTTGGCTACCGTACGGTCGAGGCCGTTCGCGCCAACGCCGAACAGGCCGCCGAGCTGGGCATTGCCCCGCACGACCCGCTGCTCAACCTGCGCGCCGGCTTTATCGGTCCCAATGGCGAGCCGGTCCTGATGGGTAAGCAGTACTACGTGGGTAGCCGCTACGTCATGGTTATGTGAGTTACGCGGTTTTACCAAACCGCGTAACGGGCCGACGCTGCGCCTTTGGTTCCGCCGTTCTAACGAACGGCGGACCGGTCGACGCTGCAAGCCCGCCAGAGCGGCAATCTGCCTTTCAACTTCGGCGGCATGACCAAAAGGTCAATGCCGCCTCGTTTCAAGGCACCTTGCTCGCTCTGGCGGGCTTTCGCTGACATTGCCAAAACATCGGGGTAGCCATTGTGGTCATTGGGGACAGACTTAAATGACTACCTATAAAACGAGCGTGGATAATCTCCCGTTTTTGGGCCCCTGGCGGGTCAAAAGTGGGAGATTATCCACGCTCGTTTGGCAAGTGTCCAAAAATCCACGCTCGTTCCCTTCGGATTGTATCGCCCGTGGCCGGCAGCCGTGCGGCACCGGTCCGCGTGGCGGCGTATAATCGGCGGCAGATGACTTGGACGTTAGGAAACCATGACCGATAGCATGCAGCAGATGGCGCTCGACACGCTCGGCGCCTATTTTGGCTACACCTCGTTTCGCCCGGGACAGGACCGCATGGTCGATGCGATCCTTGCCGGTCGCGATGCGCTGGGCGTTATGCCCACGGGCGCCGGCAAGTCCATTTGCTACCAGGTGCCCGCGCTCATGCTGCCCGGCATCACCTTTGTGGTGAGTCCGCTGCTGTCGCTTATGGAGGACCAGACTCGTGCGTTGCTCGCTGCGGGTGCGCGACCCAGCTATCTCAACTCCAGCCTTACTCCGGCCCAGCAAAACACCGTGCTCAAGCGGGCGCGCGAGGGCCGCTACCAGCTTATGTACGTGGCGCCCGAGCGCCTGCTCGAGCCGCGCTTTTTAGCCTTTGCGCAGGAGGCCGCGGGTTCCGCCGGCATTGGCGTGCCGCTCGTAGCCATTGACGAGGCCCACTGCGTAAGCCAATGGGGCCAGGATTTCCGCCCCGCCTACCTGCAGATTCGCGAGTTTATCGATTCCCTGCCGCAGCGCCCCATCGTGGCGGCCTTTACCGCTACGGCGACCGAGCGCGTGCGTGCGGACATCCAGCAAATGCTCGGCCTGCAAAATCCCACGACGGTGGTGACGGGCTTCGATCGCAAGAACCTCTACTTTGGTTGCGAGGAGATGGGCGACAAGGCCAAGACCGCCTGGGTGCGCGACTATGTGATCGCGCATTCGGGCGAGAGCGGCATCGTGTATTGCTCGACCCGCAAGACGGTCGATGCGCTGGCAGGCGAGCTTGCCGAGGCGCTGGGCCCCAGCGGCATTCGCGTTGGCCGCTACCATGCCGGCATGGGCAACGACGCCCGTCGTCAAAGCCAGCGTGCCTTTATCGACGACGACATCCAGGTGATGGTTGCCACCAACGCCTTTGGCATGGGCATCGACAAGCCCAACGTGCGTTACGTGATCCACAACAACGTGCCCGAGAGCATCGAGGCCTACTACCAGGAGGCGGGCCGCGCCGGCCGCGATGGCGATCCGGCAAGCTGCCACCTGCTGTGGAACGGAAATGATTTTCGCATGCGCCGCTTTCTGATCGACCGCGGCGATGCTGCCGACGAGGCGCTCGACGACGAGCAACGCGCGTGGGCGCTCCAAAATCGATATCGTCTGCTCAGCCAGATGGAGGGCTACTGCAATACCACCGGCTGCCTGCGCGAATACATGCTGCGCTACTTTGGCGACGAAGCTGCGGTCGAGCATGCTGCCGCGGCTGGTGCGGGCGGCACCGCCACGGACGAAGCCGAGGGCTGCGGCAACTGCAGCAACTGCCTCACGCAGTTCGAAGTCGAGGACGTCACCGATATGGCCCGCGCCGCCGTGCGCTATGTGGCCACGCGACCCATGCGCTTTGGCAAGTCGCTCATCGCCGATGTGCTCCACGGCGGCAACACCGAGCGCATTCGCCAGATGCATCTGGACGAGGACCGCGGCTACGGTGAGCTGTCGAGCGAATCGGTCGGGCGCATCAAGGACATCATCGGCCAGCTGTGCGGTCGCGGTTATCTGGCCACCTCGCAGGGGCAGTACCCGGTCGTGGGACTGGGTCCGCGTGCCGGCGAGGTCGAGGACGAGGCGTTTGCCTTTACCGTTAAGCGTCGTGCGTCCAAGCGCAAGGCCTCTGCCCGCGCCCGCCGGGCGATGGACCTGCTGCGCGAGGAGGCCGAGCTGGATCAGCGCCCGCGCGTGGGTGACGATGCCGAGCTGTTCGAGCGCCTGCGCGCCCTGCGCAAGGAGATCTCGACCGAGCTGGAGATGGCGCCGTACATGGTCTTCTCCGATAAGGCCCTGCGCGGCCTGTGCCGTCTGCGCCCTCAGACGCGCGACGAGCTGATCCAGGTCAACGGCATTGGCGAGAAAAAGGCCGACGCCTTTGGCGAGCAGTTTATGGCGGCGATTGAAGAGTTTGAGTCCGAGCATGCGCGGGATGGAGCGTAACGATGGCATTCGACGATAAAACCGACCGCGCTGGTGTATCCGCCGTGCCGCTGTACCAGCAGGTTATGGACGACCTAAAGGGCGAGATCGCGCGCGGCGTGTACGCGGCCGGCTCGCGTATTCCTTCCGAGATGGAGCTCGCGAAGTCCTACGGCGTGGGACGCATCACCGTGCGCCGCGCCATCGAGGAGCTGTCGCGTGCTGGGTATCTCAATCGTCAGCAGGGGAGGGGTACCTTTGTGTGCGCTCCCAAGCTCAAACGCAAGATTCGCCAGAAGGGTGACGTCCAGAGCTTTACTGAGGGTTGTGCTGCCAACGATATGGTGGCCGGAGCGCGCCTGGTGTCGCGCACGGTGGTTGCGGCGACGCGCGAGGACGCGGCGTTTTTTGGCGTGGAGCCCGGCAGTGAGCTTATCGTGGTCGAGCGCGTGCGCACGGCCGACGGCATCCCCGTCATGCTCGAGAACAACGCCTTTGTGCTCGTCGACCATCCCTACCTGCAGACGCTTGCCGATAAGGACCTCACCGATAACTCGATCTTTGCGCTCGTTGCCGACCGCTCGGGCCGCGCGCCGCTCAAGTCCGACCCCTGTACCGTGGAGATCGCGCTTGCCGATGCCCAGGTGGCCCCGCTGCTGGAGGTGCCGGTCGGCGAGGCGCTCTTTTATATGGAGGCGTATTTTACCGATGCAGACGAGCGCCCCCTGCTGCTCGGGCGCCAAAAGATCGTGGGCTCGCGCTACGTGTTCGACATCTAATATCCACAGATAGAACAACATAGAATAAGTTTGGCGAAATGGCTTCACGAGCGTCGTCGTGCGTGCTATAAATAGGACAACATAGAACGACCGCAGGTACGAGCAGCCGTCGCCAAAAGCCGCCCCACAAGGAGGAGCATCAGCATGAACGCACATGATCTGATTCAGGAAATTATCGAGCGCAAGGGCAAGGTCGAGAACGTCTTTTGGATCGCCTGCGGCGGTTCGATGATCGACCTCATGCCGGCTAACGAGCTGCTCAAGCGCGAGGCCACCACGTTTACCTCGACGGTCTACACGGCACGCGAGTTTTGCCTGATGGCCCCCAAGAGCCTAGGGCCGAAGTCGCTCGTTATTGCCTGCAGCCACAGCGGCAACACGCAGGAGGTCGTCGACGGCTGCGAGATGGCGCTGGCCGCTGGCGCCGAGGTTGTCGCCCTCACCGACTGTGAGGGCTCCAAGATTGACAACGGCAAGTGGACCACCTGGGTCTACCCCTGGGGCGAGGGCGTGTCGCAGGCCGAGGTGCCGCAGGGCATCGGCGCTCTGATCGCCGCCGAGCTGCTCGACCAGCAGGAAGGCTACGAGGCACTCGCCGACATGTACGAGGGCCTCAGGCAGATGGATGCGCTGCTGCCCGCCGCCCGCGAGAAGGTCAACACCGAGCTGGGCACCCGCTTTGCCGAGCTCTGCCAGCAGCACAAGTTCTTCTATATCCTGGGGTCCGGCCCCAACTTTAGCCAGACCTACGCCATGGCCATCTGCTCGCTCATGGAGATGCAGTGGCAGCACTGCTGCTACATCCACTCCGGCGAGTACTTCCACGG
>CAKTWE010000070.1 GCA_934630385.1 uncultured Collinsella sp. | reverse complement strand
ACCGCTCTGCCATCTCTCCGTGAGTCGTAATGATAGCATCGTTTTGAATTTGCAACAGGGAAGGCGAACGATGACGATCACCGAAATCGACGAGAAGTTCATGCGCGAGGCGCTGGCCGAGGCGCGCGCCGCCGCTGCGGTGGGCGAAGTGCCCATTGGCGCTGTGGTGGTGCGCGCGGGTGAGATCGTCGCGCGGGCGCATAATCGTCGCGAGCTCGACCAGGACCCTTCGGCGCACGCAGAGTTCGCGGCCCTGTGTGCTGCCGCTCGGTCGCTCGGTCGCTGGCGTCTTTCTGATTGCACGGTCTACGTGACGCTCGAGCCCTGCTGCATGTGCGCGGGTCTTATGGTTAACGCGCGCGTGGGGCGTTGCGTGTATGGCGCGGCTGATGCCAAGGCGGGCGCGCTGGGCTCCCTGTATGACCTGAATGCCGATTCTCGTCTGAATCATCGGTTTAACGTACATGCCGGCGTGCTGGCGGATGAGTGTCGCGAGGTGTTGAGCGACTTTTTTAGTGGGCTGCGTGGCGCCGATGGTGCTGGCTGCGGTTGTGGGATCGATCTTGAGGCGCATGCCGCTCATGCCGAGGCGCTCGCGTGTGTTGGGGATCTCGCCGTTGAGGCGGTTGACTTTGGCCCCGCGTGCCGCCGGCCCCGCCGTGTGCTGCTGGCGATCGACTCCTTTAAGGGCAGCGTTTCGAGTGCACAGGCAGAGGCGGCGGTTGCCGAAGGCATGCGCCGTGTGTGGCCCGATGCCGAGGTACGCGCATTGCTGCTGGCAGATGGTGGCGAGGGAACGCTCGACGCCATCGCCGCATGCGGTGGCGAGCTCTCAACCTGCGAGGTTGCAGGCCCCTTGGGCGAACGCGTGTCTGCCCGGATGCTGGTGGACGGCGAGCGCGAGTCGGCTGTAATTGAGATGGCCGAGGCGGCGGGCATCGGGTGCTCGCCTTGCACGGAGTCGGCGGCGTTGGCGGCCACAACCTATGGCGTGGGCGAACTTATGCTTCGCGCGGTTCGCGCGGGTGCAAAGACGATCTATATTGGCTTGGGTGGTAGTGCCACCAACGATGGTGGCGCCGGCATGCTGCGGGCGCTGGGCGCGCGTGTGGTCGATGATCAGGACTGCAATATTGCCCCCGGTCTTGCGGGCCTTGAACGCGTGGCGAGTATCGATTTGGCGCCAGCGCTTCGGGTGCTGAATGGGGTGCGTGTCGTGGTGCTTTCCGATGTCGAGAATCCGCTCGTGGGGCGTCGTGGTGCACTGGCGGTGTTCGGTGGACAGAAGGGCCTGCCGACGGGGGATGCCGAGGCCCTGGGCAAGTACGACGGCTGGATGGTCGGCTACGGCCGCCTGCTCGATGCGGCGATTGTCGAGGCGCGTGAGCGGGGGCTATTGCGTGTGCCCGAGGGTGCGCGGACATTTGGTTCGGTGCTCGGCGTGCCCGGTGCCGGCGCCGCAGGCGGCCTGGGCGCGGCGCTGTTGGCGCTTGGTGCCGAGCTGCGCTCGGGTGTGGAGACAGTGCTTGATCTGATTGGGTTTGACGAGCGCGTGCGCGATGTCGACCTGGTCATTACAGGTGAGGGCAATATGGATGAGCAGTCCGCCGCCGGTAAGGCACCGGTGGGCGTGGCCTGCCGTGCGAAGCGATATGGCAAATCGGTAGCCGCCGTCGTGGGCGGTCGTGCGGACAACTTGGATGTAGTGTATGAGCAGGGTATCGACCTAGTGCTGCCGGTCTGTCGCAAGCCCATGAGCCTTGAGGAAGCGCTTGGCATGCAGGAGGCTGTAGCCAATCTGGTGTGCGCAGGCGAGGGGGCTGCCCGAGCATACGATCTTGGTCGCATATAGATATAAATATCCAATCCGATTTGCCTGTTCAGCTCATTATTTGTAAATATATGTTAATTTCGTTGGCATTTTACGCTCTATACTATTGCCGTATCACTAGTGTCGTATCCACCCGTCTGCAAGCGGGAATTACATGAAAGGAGCTAGGATGCGCAGGTTGGGAAGCGCGCTTAAGCGCGCGGTTACGGTTGGCGCGGTGTTGGCGCTGACGTTAGGCATGGCCACTCCGGCGACCATGTCATTCGCAGACGATGCCACGGGGGGTGCCGGTCAATCGTCCACGTTAGAGCAGAACCAGAAGACGGCGACCGAGCTTGACGAGAACCTGGAGACTAAGGTCACCCTCTCGTTCCCGGGCAAGCGCGAGGCCGAGCCGTCCGACGTTGTATTTGTGCTCGATAAGTCGGCCTTTTCCGACGATAAGGCAATCTACGCCCAGGCTACGTCTTTCCTTGATGAGGTCAAGGCAAAGGCGGAGGCCGATGGCCTCGACATCAAGGTTGGTGTGGTCATCTTCAATAGAATCGGCAACGTTCAGCAGGGGCTGACCGATGTGGTTACGGGTTACGACGCCATTCTGGAAGCGATGCGCGCGAACTTGAGTTCCGGCACCAACATGCACGCCGGTCTTCTTGCCGCACAGAGCATCCTCGGCGCAGACAAAGCCGTTAAGGACGAGAACAAGCACGTCATCCTGATTAGCGACGGCGCGACCTACCTTTACTGCAAGAATGGCGACTACACCAAACCGTATACGAGGTCGTTTGGCAATCCAAAAGAGCAGAAGAATCCGGAGACCGGCGCTCCATATCTCTATGGAGCGAACCATATGGGCGGTATCTGGGAGTACCAGTCGCGCCAGTACAATTTCAAAAACGACTGGAAGAAGTTCTCCGACGGATCAGACTTCATCTACTCGCAGGCCATGACGAGCCCCAAGAATCTTGCTGAGTACCTCGCCTACTACAAAGATCAGTACCAGAATTCCGACAAAAACTGGGCTCAGTACGACTACGAGTACACTACCGAGGCGGCCGACAAAGGCACTGCGAATCCCATCCCCGTCGACGTGAACGCGCCGTGCAACATCGATGTTGCCTACATCAGCGCGGACGATACGTTCCAGGCGATGGCCGATCTCGGCTACGACATGAACGTCTATTTCAGGCAAAAGGCTGGCACCGACTTCGACGGCTCGATTTTCTTGAAGTACCTTGCCAGGAACACGAACAAAGGCAATCTCGATACCGACTTCAATAAGCTCAAGGCAAAGCTCGTGGACAAGATTGCTGCCGACTCGACTGTCGAGGACCTTATTGGCAACAACTTTGACTTTGTGAACGATGCCAGTAAGATCAGCCTGAATGTTGCGGGCGAGGACCTTGCGCCCGAGAAGATCGACGAGACCACCTATGGCTTTGGCAAGCGTGCGGACGGCACCTATCGCTTCACCCTCAAGTACACGGCAGGGGAGAACGAGAAGCTCGTCTTCACTCTCAACGAGGCCGCGGTGCCCGCTAAACCGGTTGTCCTTACGTACAGCGAGGTATTGGTGAATAAGCCCACCGAGCCCGGCACCCATACCCTTAACGTCAACGAGAGCGCAATCCTGCATCCCGTGGACGGCAACGGCATACGCGGCGAAGCGTATGAGTTCCCGGTTCCGACGGTCGAGTACACGGTTCCCGAGCCCGAGCAGAAGCCTGAGGAGCCCAAACCCGAGGAGCCCGCGAAGCCGAGCGATAAGAAGCCCGTCAAGACGACGAAGGGCAAGAAGGGAACCATGCCGATGACGGGTGATACCTTCTCAATTCTGCCCGTCGTTGGGCTGGTCGTAGCCGGTGCAGCCGTTTGCGTTGCCGGCATTATCCTCAAGCGCCGTAATCACTAACGGCGTTGACGTCGAACGACGTTTCGCTTCCCAGCGCTTATGCAACGCTTGAGTGCTCTCTGCGAAGCAACTGATGGGGCGCGGTCGCACACTTGCGACCGCGCCTTTTTGCTGCCGTGCACTCATGTGGTTTTCCCTTTAACCGCGGGGCATCTTGCTCCGCTGGACGGGAGCAGGTAATATATGTCGAGCGCCTAGCGCGTTCGATGGGTTCGGATGACGATATGTTCCGAATCTGGTCAGGTCCGGAAGGAAGCAGCCATAAGGAGCCTCTGTCGGGCATCCGAATCCATCGAGTGCGCAGGCGCTTTTTGGTGCCGCGGCTACCCGCGAGTGCCGGCAGGGCGCTTGGTGTCTCGCTGGTCCTCGGCTTCGCCTGCGGGATCGCTCGACTACCAAGCGCCCTGCCGGCACTCGCGGGTAGCCGACCAAAACCGCCTGAAGGGTCACGTTTATCTGATAATTGAATCCCTGGCGTTATGCCGCTCGCTGGCTTTGCCAAAACAGCGGCGGATACATGCCTTGGGCACTGGTAGGCTTCGTGCTTACTTCGCCTTAACATCTGTAACGAGTTGCTTACGCATTTCCAGAGCTCTCCGTACTATCATGAATCAGATTGAAGAGAGATGATGATAGGGAGCGCCTATTTATGATTGAGCTGCTCAGGCGTTTTGGCGGTAAGTTTCGCCGGTATATGGTGATTGGTCCTGCGTGCAAGCTGATCGAAGTGATCTTTGACCTGCTGACGCCGCTGGTGATTGCCCAGATGATCGATAAAGGCATTGGCTCGCACGACGTGAACGCCGTTATCCACTACGGCATGGTACTTGCCGCTATGGCCGTGATCGGCATCTCGTTTACGCTTGTCTGCCAAAAGATGGCGGCGCTGACCTCGCAGGGCATGGGCACCGATATTCGTGGTGCGCTCTACGAGCACATTAATAAGCTGAGCTACGCCGAGCTCGACCGCTTTGGCACACCGTCGCTCATCACGCGCATTACCAACGACGTCAACCAGGTGCAGCTCGCTGTGGCGCTGGGCGTGCGCATGCTCATCCGCTGGCCCTTCCTGGCGGTGGGCTCCATGTGCGCGGCCCTTGCCATCGACCTTAAGCTCGGCGTGATCTTTTTGATTTGCACGCCCGCCATCGGCTTGGTGTTTTGGTTTGTCATGGCGCGCTGCATTCCGTACTACAAGCAGTTGCAGGCAAAGCTCGACCGCATCGCGCTCATTTGCCGCGAGGGTCTTTCGGGCGCCCGCGTGGTCCGTGCGTTTGTGCGCGAAGACCACGAGCGCGAGCGCTTTGCCCAAGCCGCCGACGATCAGGCCCATACCGCCATCGCGGTGGGCAAGCTCTCGTCGATCCTTAACCCCGTAACGTTTTTGATGATGAACCTGGGCGTGTGTGCCATCCTGTGGGTGGGCGGCATCCAGGTCAACGTGGGTGAGCTTACGCAGGGCCAGGTCATGGCGTTTGTGAACTACATGACGCAGACCCTAACCTCCATCGTCTACGTGGCCAACCTGGTCGTTGTCTTTACCAAGGCGAGCGCCAGCGCGTCGCGCATCAATGAGGTGCTCAATTGCGAGCCGAGCATCACCGACGAGGGCAACCAGCCGGTCGCGCTGCCCGAGCCGAGCGGACTGGCGGGTGGCGCTGTTCCGGTCCCCGCGCTGAGCTTTGACCATGCGAGCTTTTCGTTTGGCGCGGGCGCGGCAAATGCCGTGAGCGATGTGACCCTGGAGCTGCCGCTGGGCAAAACGCTTGGCATCATCGGCGGCACGGGCAGCGGTAAGTCCACGCTCGTCTCGCTTATCCCGCGCCTGTACGATGCGAGCACCGGCAGCGTGAGCGTGATGGGCGCCGACGTGCGCACCTGGCCGCTCGACCAGCTGCGCCACGTGGTCGCGACCGTACCGCAGCGCGCGTCGCTGGTGAGCGGCACCATCCGCAGTAACCTGACCTGGCGCGACGAGGCGGCGACCGACGATGAGCTTTGGGCGGCGCTCGATATGGCGCAGGCCAGCGAGTTCGTGCGCAACAAGCCCCAGGGGCTCGACGCCCCGGTTGAGGCGGGCGGCAAGAACTTTAGCGGTGGCCAGCGCCAGCGCCTGACCATCGCGCGTGCCCTGGTGGGCTCTCCGCAGGTTCTGATTATGGATGACTCCGCCTCGGCGCTCGACTTTAAGACCGATGCGGCGCTTCGTCACGCCATTCGCGAGCGCAGCATGCGCGGCGCTGCCGAGGGCGGGCTGCCGCTGACTACGGTGATCGTGAGCCAGCGCGTCTCGACCGTGCGTGACGCCGACATGATCTGCGTGCTCGACCACGGCTCGGTCGCGGGCTTGGGTACGCACGACGAGCTGTGCGCAAGCTGCCAACTCTATCGCGAGATTTGCCAGTCGCAGCTTCGCCGCGAGGAGCTCGAGGGCCAGCAGGGGAGCGCGGCGCCCGCGTCTGCCCAGACCGCCCCTGCATCTGTTTGCGCAAAGGAGGGCTGCTAAATGAATCCGTATACTTCCTCCGGTTCGGTCGCCACGATGACGGCCAACGTGTCCGGCAACGATAGCCTCAACGACCTGGGCGACGGCCCACGCCAGCCCGGCGACCCCGAACGTTATCCCGTGGGTGCGGTGACTCGCCGCCTGATGGGTTACGTCCGCCCGCACCGCATTTCGTTTGTAGCGTCGTTTGTGAGTGCTGCCATCTCGGTGATTTTGCAGCTCTACACACCTATTCTCATCGGCGAGGGCATCGACCTGATTGTTGCCGCCGGGCAGGTGGACTTTGACGCGCTGCTGCCGCTCGTTACCAAACTCGCGATTGTCGTGGTGGGCGCGGCGGTCTTCCAGTGGCTGCAGGGCTACTGCGTCAACCGTCTGTCCTACGAGACGGTGCGCGACATGCGCGTGGAGGCGAGCGATAAGCTCAGCCGCATGCCGCTCAGCTTTATCGACTACCATGCCCACGGCGACCTTATGAGCCGCGTGGTCAACGACGTCGATCAGGTGGGTGACGGCCTGCTGCAGGGCTTTACGCAGCTCTTCACCGGCGTCATCACCATCGTGGGCACGCTCGCGTTTATGCTCTCCATCAACCTGACCATGACGCTTGTGGTGGTGCTCGTCACGCCGCTTTCCATCTTTGCGGCCGGTGCCATCGCCAAGCTTTCCAATAAGAGCTTCACTGCTCAACAGCGCATCCAGGGCCAACTCGGCGGTCATATCGAGGAGTATGTGGGCGAACAGAAGCTCGTGGATGCCTTCGCCTACGGCCCGAACGCCCAAGCGCGCTTCGACGCCCTCAACGCCGAGCTCTATACGGCAGGTGAACGCGCGCAGTTTATGGGCTCGCTCTCTAACCCCGGTACGCGCTTTATCAACAACATCATCTATGCCGTGGTTGCTGTGATCGGCTGCGTGGGCGTGATCAAGGGCGTGCCTGCGGCGCTCACGGTGGGCGGCGTGCAGATTTTCCTGTCCTATGCTAACCAGTACACCAAGCCGTTCAACGAGGTCACCAACGTCATCACGCAGATCCAGACGGCGTATGCCTCGGCGCGCCGAATGTTTGCACTGCTCGATGCACGCGAGCAGGAGCCTGATGCGGCGGATGCCGTTGAACTTGCCGCCCCGCAGGGTGAGGTGACCTTTGAGCACGTGGACTTTAGCTACGTGCCCGACCGCAAACTGCTGCAGGATATCTGCATCGAGGCTAAGCCCGGCATGCGCTTTGCCCTGGTCGGTCCTACGGGCTGTGGCAAGACGACGCTCATCAACTTGCTGCTGCGTTTTTACGATATCGATGCCGGTCGCATTGCGGTCGATGGCCGTTCCTCGCGTGACTACACGCGCGCAAGCCTGCGCCGCGCCTTTGGCATGGTGCTGCAGGACACTTGGCTGTTCGAAGGCACGGTGGCGGAAAACATCGCCTACGGCTGTCCCGACGCCACGCGCGAGCAGGTTATCGAGGCGGCCAAGCGCGCGCATGCGCACAAGTTTATCGTGCAGCTGCCAGGCGGCTACGATACGGTGATTGGCGAGGACGGCGGCACGTTTAGCCAGGGTCAAAAACAGCTGCTGTGCATCGCGCGCGTCATGCTCACCGATCCGGCTATCTTGCTGCTGGACGAGGCGACTTCGAGTATCGATACGCGTACCGAGCTGCAGGTGCAGGCGGCATTCGACGAGCTTATGGCCGGCCGCACAAGCTTTGTCGTGGCGCACCGCCTGTCGACGATCCGCAACGCCGACTGCATTCTGGTCATGCGCGACGGCCAGATTATCGAGCGCGGCACGCACGACGAGCTGCTGGCGGCAGGTGGCTTCTACGCCGAACTCTACCGCAGCCAATTCGCCCAGTGAGCAAGCCCGTGGGGCAAATTAATCAATCGACAGACGGTGGTTTACATCTGTCACGTTAGTACTAAGATATTCATCTAATAAATTGCATTAGTGGCTTTAGTTTTGGGGGAAACGAGGCAACGTGACTATGACGTGCTCTTTGGTGGTTAACAGCAAGAGCGGTAATACCAGGATGGTTTCGGGCGCGATCAAGCGCACTCTGCAGGCTGCGGGCGTTGAGTTTGTCCATGCCGCGGCGTTGAGCGACGATGCGGATGCAGATCAGGTTGCGCTCGAGGCGCAGGGCGCCTGCGCGGCCGACACGGTGCTCGTCGGTTTTTGGTGCGACAAGGGCGCGTGCACGCCTTCGGTCGCGGCGTTGCTCTCCGCCTTGCACGGCAAGCGCGTGTTCCTGTTTGGCACCTGCGGTTTTGGCGCCAGCGAGGAGTACTTTGGGCAGATTATCGATCGCGTGACCTCTAATTTGGCCAATGATGCCGAGCTTGCGGGCTGGGCGATGTGCCAGGGTAAGATGGGCCCTGCGGTCAAGCAGCGCTACGAGGCCATGCTCGAGCAAGATCCCGACAA
>CAKTWE010000069.1 GCA_934630385.1 uncultured Collinsella sp. | reverse complement strand
GCGTGCGCCTCGATATGCACGCCGTCGCCCGCGTTGAGCACCCATCCGCAAATGCCATGCGCCATGGCCTCGCGATACACAAACGGCCGCATGCCAACGCCCTGCACAATGCCCGTCACATGAATATGCACATGTCGCATGCGACACCCCTCATCAAAACCGACCAAATAGGGACAGGTGCGCTACAGCCCCAGGCTCTGCTTGGTGGCGGCACACGTGAGCTCGCCGTGCTTAACGCCGCGCAGGCCCAGCAGACGGTCGGCTAGTTCGTAGACGCGCTCGCCGCGACCCTTGAGCGCCAGAATCTCCAAGCAGTTGTGGTGATCCAGATGCACGTGCATGGTCGATACGATCTCGTCGGTGTAGTCGTGCTGCACTTCGTCCAGACGGCGCGTCAGATCGCCGGTGTGATGGTCGTAGATCATGGTGAGCGACCCGATAACGTGCTCATCGGGCGTGCGCATCTGCTCTTTGGCGATCGAGGCGCGAATCAAATCGCGCACTGCCTCGGAGCGGTTGGCCACGTCGCCGCGGCGTGCGATCTGCTCGTCAAAGCGGCGCAGTAGGTCATCGGGCGCGGTGACCGAAAAACGGACCAGCTCGGAGCCGCCGCCGCAGCGGCAGCTCGTCTCATCGCCCGTGCCGTTATGGTGGTCGTGCTCGCAGTCGTGCTCGTGTTCGTGTTCGGACACCCTACACCAGCTTTACGGAGCCGACGGAGTTGTGGTCGGCCTCGATGGCTTCCTCGTAGCCCTCGAGCGCGTCATGTGCCTCGTGCAGTGCGGCCATGGCAGCTTCGAGCTTGGCGCCAATGCGCTCCATGTCAAAATTCTCGGTCGCATGCAGCAGCTGATGGCTCCACTCGTGGGCGAGCTCGATGGTGTCGTCGACCTGCTTGACGCTCATGGCAAGCTGGCTCATGTTCATTCCGACGTCATGCATGGGAAATCTCCTTATGCTCGGGGCAATCCAGTGGTTCAGATTCTACTACGCCCGCGCGGGGCGCTACCGCATAAGAAAACGGGTGCGAGTCTGTGTGACCCGCACCCGTTCACTGGGGGCTGTTTGTATTTACCATACTATCCGTGGTCGTACGCGGTGCACCCAGAAGTCCGGCGAGCGGTGCAAAAGCGCTCATGGACGGCGGCAGGACGCCAAAATGTAACCAGCGTATTACAGGTGCTTCTCCAGCAATGCCTGCAGCCTTGCCTTAGGCAGCGCGCCGACCGAGCGGTCGACCTCCTCGCCGTTCTTAAAGACAATTAGCGTGGGGATGCTCATGACGCCAAACTTCATGGCCAGGTCCTGATTGTCATCGACGTTGCACTTGGCAACGGCAAGCTTGCCGGCCAGCTCGTCGGCTACCTCGTCCACGACGGGCGAGAGCGATCGGCAGGGCCCGCACCAGGGCGCCCAAAAATCAACCAGTACGGGAAGGTTGCCGCTAACGACGGAATCGAAGTTCTCGGGGGTAATCTGCTTAATGTCAGCCATGGTGACCTCCATAATGCGACGCGGCTCAGCCGCGTAAAACTCAGTACGACCGTGCTTATACCCAGTGGCCCGCAAAGCAACCACTCGCGGGCGGCTCTTTTATATAATGGTGGGCATGCAAACGATTGGGGAGCACATGTCCACGTCACAAAGCCAGAAAAAAGAAGCTATCGCCCAGGCCGCCGAGCAGGAGCTCGCATCGCTTGTGGGCCGTGGTGTGCGCATCGCGGGCAACGCGTGCTCGCCGATCGTGCTGGTCAAAGGTGATTTGGATGATGCCGAGCGCTCGGGCGGCGAACTTGCCGCCGGCGCGGATGGTGCCGCATTGCGCAAGGCGCTCGGGGCAATCGGTTACGCGCCCGAAGATTTTTGTGTGCTGGCGAGTGTTGCCGGCGCAGGCGACGGAGCTGTGGCGGTGGGCCACGCCCTGCCGTGCGCCCTGTTCCGCGAGGCGCTAGAGGCTCTGGACCCCGAGGCGGTGCTGCTGCTCGATGACAGCGCGGCCGATGTCATGCGCGAAACCTACGCCGATATGCTCGTGGCGATTGATGACTTCGACACCGCCATGCTCAAGCCCGGCCTGGTCGCCCATGTGCAGGGCCGCCGCGTGCTCGCGCTCGATGGCTTTGAGGCGGCGCTGACCGACAAGGCGGCCAAGCAGCGCATGTGGGCCTACATTAAGCAGCTGACCCCGGCTGCCGCGCCGCTGTAGCGGGTTTGAGCCCTTAAGCTGGTCCTAGGGGCCACTTGCGCAGTCGTTAATTGCAAGTCGCATTCTCATGGCACATAGCAAGGCTCAAATCGAATTCCGCTGAGGGCAGCGTGGTTTTCGCGCATAAAACAATACCCATAGTGCCCCCGGATGCTTGCGGCGTGCGGGGGCTATTTGCTACCGCCTACCGATTTATCAATTGGCATATCGAGGGGTTTGATATTATTGCAAAATGCTGTACGCGCGGAGGCAATGTGCCGGGTGTTGGGGAGAAGTGAGTATGAGAAAACGTTTGCTGCCGATTTTGTTCTCGGCCTTGGTTGCATTCGGGCTGTTCGCAACTACTGCCTATGCGGACGCGGGCGTCGCAATTGATGCGGCGAACTTTCCCGATGAGCAGTTCAGAACAATCGTTGGCGGTTTCGACACCGACGGCGACGACAGCCTGAGCGACGAAGAGATTGCTGCGGTCACGAAGATCGAAACCTATGATCAGCATATCAATGACATGACGGGCATCAAATACTTTACGGCACTTAAGGAGTTCGGCTGCAGTGGATTATTCTGCGCCGAGCTTGATCTCAGCAGCAATAGCAATTTGGAAAAGGTCTCAATAGACAGTTTTTATCTCAGGGATCTTAACCTGGATGGCCTCGATAAGCTCAAAGAGCTTGGGGTCATGGGAACTCGGCTGACCGCGCTTGATTTGAGTGGGTGTCCAGCACTTACTCGGTTGACGGTGCGTCGCAACAACAGCTTGACGTCGCTTGACGTCAGCAAGAATACCGCCCTAACATACCTGGACTGCGGGATGACGTTTATCGGTACGGGAGTTGCCGAGGGAAACGCCATTACCAAGCTCGACTTGAGCAACAATAAAGATCTGACGATTCTGAGCTGCGTCAACAATAATCTCACCGAGCTCGATTTAAGTCACAACACCAAGCTAAAGGAAGTGTGGTGCGAAGGAAACCGGTTGATCGACCTGGATCTAAGCAAGCTTTCGGAGCTTAATCGATTCGATCTCGGGTACCAAAGCTATACCGTGGAGCTTGGCGAGGACCGCACATTTGACCTTGCGACGCTGTCGAGCTCGTTCGATCCGAGCAACATTGTGGCTGGATCTTTAACTGGCGGTACAATTGACGGCACCGTTGTGACGTTTGATGAGGGC
Source organism: uncultured Collinsella sp. (assembly GCA_934630385.1). Classification (GTDB taxonomy): domain Bacteria; phylum Actinomycetota; class Coriobacteriia; order Coriobacteriales; family Coriobacteriaceae; genus Collinsella. The sequence continues at coordinate 5,377 of CAKTWE010000069.1, read as the reverse complement.
TCGGACTCAATCGACTATCGCTATGACTGTAACAGTCAAGCGATCAAAGGGATTTACATCTCTGTCAATTTGAAAGTGAAGCCGCCGCACGTGCATCATTCCGCCGGTAACTGGTATCACGATGAGAAGGGCCACTATCATTGGTGCTATGACAGGGAGTGCCCCGGCAGGCGTTATGATGACGAAGAGCATACCTTTGCATGGGTGACCGAAGATTACCCCACGACGGAGGAGCCGGGCCATAGGGTTCACAAGTGCACGGTTTGTGATTATATCGATCAAAGGGAGGTTATTCCCGCGCTCGCACCCTCTATTATCGAAGGTGAGAACCAGACGGTGAAGGCCGATGGTGTGACCGACGCAACGTTCCGCTCGAATGCTGCATACGATACATTCGAGAAGGTGCTGGTTGACGGCAAAGAGGTCAGTTCTTCCAACTATACGGTTCGCGAGGGCAGCACGATCGTGACGCTTAAGGCCTCGTATCTTGCCACGCTCAGCTCGGGTAAGCATGAGCTGTCTATTGTTTCTAATACAGGCACGGCCACGACTGCTTTTGAGGTAGACGGTGGCAAAGTCGAAGAAGATAACAAGAAGCCCGCGAACGGAACCACGGTTACCACGACGACCACTGTTACGGTGAATAAGACGGGTAAGAAGGGCGAGTCCAAGACGGCGGCGTTGCCGACGACGGGCGATGCAACATCTGTTGCCGGTATCGTCTGCCTCCTTGTTGGCGTGATCGGCGTTGTCGGTGGAGTGACGTTTTGCCGCAAGCGTGCGTAATGCTCTCGGCTATATGTAACTGAATCTTTATTTCAACTTTACACCTAGGTTTACAGCTGTCTTGTCAGCTGTAAACCTAGGTGTCATACTAAAGCCCCAAGATTCGCCAAAAGAGAGGGGCCTTGATGGCACAGAGCGCGAACATGGATGCATCGGAGCTTGCACGCGACATTGCGGCCGGCCTGGCATCGGCAACGACGGCAACGGAGCGCGCGGCATTGGTGCCCGAAGAGCTCGTCGAGGCCATTCAGCAACTTAAAACCCAACGCGACGCGGTGATCCTGGCACACTATTACGTGGCACCCGAGGTCCAGGCTGTTGCCGATTACGTCGGCGACAGCTTCTACCTGGCAAAGCTCGCCAAGAGCCTACCGCAGCAGACTATCGTGCTGTGCGGCGTGGAGTTTATGGGCGAGAGCGCCAAGCTGCTCAATCCCACCAAGACCGTGCTGCTGCCCGAGCCGGGCGCGGACTGCCCCATGGCTCACATGGTCAAGCGCGAGACGGTCGACGCGGCGCGCGCCGAGTACGGCGACGACCTGGCTGTCGTCTGCTACGTCAACTCGACGGTCGAGATCAAGAGCTGGAGTGATGTGTGCGTCACCAGCTCTAACGCTGTCAAGATCGTGTCCGAGCTGCCGCAGCAGCACGTCCTGTTCATTCCCGACCAAAACCTCGGTCGCTTCGTAGCCGAGCAGGTGCCGCAAAAGCACGTCCTGCTTAACAAGGGCTACTGCCCGCGCCACCACATCATCACCGTCGAGCAGATCGTCGACGCGCAGGAAGCTCATCCCGACGCGCTCGTGCTGGCGCACCCCGAATGCAAAGCCGACGTGCTGGCCGAGGCCGACTACATCGGCTCCACCGCCGGCATCATCAAGTATGCCGAGGAGTCGGACGCCAGCGAGTTCATCATCGTGACGGTCCGCGGCGTGCTCTACGAGCTCGAGCGCCGCTGCCAGGGCACCGGCAAAAAGTTCTACTTCCCTGCGGTGCAGCCCACCTGCGTCAACATGGATCTCATCACGCTCGAAAAGCTCGTGCGCTGCCTGGAGACGGGCGAGGGCGAGGTGCAGATCGGCGTGTCGGACGAGGCCGCCGACCAGGCCAAGCTCACGCTCGACCGCATGCTCGAGTACGCGGCGCGCTAGAACGATGCGACATGAGGGGCGGTCCCTTATGTCACATCACAAGGGAGAGGATTCCTGTGGAAACCAAGCAATACCTCGATATGGAGTGCGATGTCGTCATTGCCGGCTGCGGCGTGGCGGGCCTATATGCGGCCCTCAATCTGCCGACGAGCACGCGCGTGATCATGCTCTCCAAGGGCGCGGTCGACGAGTGCGATTCGATGCTCGCGCAGGGCGGCATCTGCGTGCTGCCCGAAGGCTCTGACTACGATGCCTTCTTTGAGGACACCATGCACGCCGGCCACTACGAGAACCGTCGCGAGAGCGTCGACATCATGATCCGCTCGAGCCGCTCGGTCATCAACGACCTGCTGGCGATGGGCGTGGACTTTGAGCGCAAAGCCGATGGCGGCCTCGACTTTACCCGCGAGGGCGCGCACAGCCGCCCGCGCATCGCCTTCCATGCCGACATTACGGGCAAGGAGATCACGACCAAGCTGCTCCAGGCCGTCCGCAAGCTGGACAACGTGCGGATTCTTGAGCACGTGGCCATGACCGACATCCTGACGGCCGAGCGCGATGGGGCCACGGTGTGCACTGGTGTCGTCGCTGTTGCCGTGGACGAGGACAACTCGGTCCGCCCCGCCGATGAGCTGGCAAATGCCGCCGAGGGCGTGCATACCGGCGAGCCGTTTGAGATTCATGCTCGCCATACGCTGTGGGCGACGGGCGGCATCGGCGGCGTGTACGATCACTCCACCAACTACCCGCAGCTCACCGGCGACGCCTGCTACATCGCGCAGGAGCACGGCATTACGATGGAGCACCTGGACTACGTGCAGATTCATCCCACAGGACTGTTCTCGCCGCAGCCGGGCCGCACCTTCCTGATCAGCGAGAGCTGCCGCGGCGAGGGCGCGATTCTGCTCAACGCCGCCGGCGAGCGCTTTACCGACGAGCTTCAGCCGCGCGATGTGGTCGCCGCCGCTATTCGCGGGCAGATGAAGCAGGACGGTACCGAGCACGAGTGGCTGAGCTTTGCCCCCGTCGAGCGCGACGTGGTGACCGGGCACTTCGCCAACATCCGCGCGCGCTGCTTGGAGGATGGTCGCGACATCCTGGATGAGCCCATCCCCGTCACGCCCACGCAGCACTACTTTATGGGCGGCGTGTGGGTCGACAAGGACGGCCGCACATCGATGCCTGAGCTCTACGCCGCCGGCGAGACGGCCTGCAACGGCGTTCACGGCAAGAATCGCCTAGCTTCCAACAGCCTGCTCGAGTCCCTAGTCTGGGGTCGCCGCGCCGCTTGGCGTATGCGCACCGGCGAGTCGCTGGCCGTGGAGCAGGCGGGCGAGCCCGCGCTCGATGGCCGTCATCGCGCCCTGAGCGCCGACACCCTGGCAATCGATGATTTGGCCCGTGCCGCCGGCACGCAGGCCGTGGAGGAGTAGACCATGAATCCCATTACCATGAAGCTTGTCGTCGATGATCTGATTTTGCAGGCCCTGCGCGAGGACATTACCTTTGAGGACGTGAGCACGGCGAGCGTGTGCCCCACGGCGCGCCCCGCCACGGTGGAGCTCATCGCCAAGGCCGACGGCATCATCGCCGGCCTGGATGTGTTCGCTCGCACCTTTGAGCTGCTGGATTCGCAGAGCTCGGTGCTGTTTGATGTCGTCGACGGTGACGAGGTGCACGCCGGAGACCACGTGGGCCAGGTGCGCGGCGACGCGCGCGTGCTGCTTTCGGGCGAGCGCGTGGCGCTCAACTATCTGCAGCGTATGAGCGGTATCGCCACCTACACGCACAACATGGCGGCGGCGCTCGAGGGTACCAAGACCGTGCTTGTCGACACGCGCAAGACCACGCCGGGCATGCGCGTCTTCGAGAAGGCCGCGGTCGAGATCGGTGGCGGCAGCAACCACCGCTACAACCTGTCGACGGCTGTCATGCTCAAGGACAACCATATCGACGCCGCCGGTGGTGTGACGCGCGCGATCGAGATGGCACGCGCCCACGCATCGTTTACCACGACGGTCGAGATAGAGTGCGAGAACCTGGACATGGTACGCGAGGCCGTGGAGGCCGGTGCCGACATCATCATGCTCGACAACATGACCCACGATGACATGGCTGCTGCGATTGAGCTTATCGCCGGTCGTGCCAGGACCGAGTGCTCGGGCAATGTGGATGTCAGCAATATCCGCGCCCTGGCCGATCTGGGCGTCGACTTTATTAGCTCGGGCGCGCTGACACACTCCGCCCCGATCCTCGACCTCTCGCTTAAGCACCTGCGTCTGCTGGACGGTAAATAATGAACGCCCGCGAGCGCCGTCGTGCCATCATGGACGTGCTCGAGGTGGCCAAGGAGCCCGTTTCGGGCAGCGCACTTGCCCGCGAGGTTGGCGTGAGCCGTCAGATCGTGGTTCAGGATATTGCCCTGTTGCGTGCCGATGGGCACGATGTCGTGGCAACCAACCGCGGTTATGTGCTGCAGGAAGCCCCCAGCAGCCCCGCCGTGCCCACGCGCTTGGTCAAGGTTCGCCACAGCGTGGAGCAGGCAGGCGATGAGCTCACGAGTATCGTCGACGCCGGCGGCGCCGTGCTCAACGTGATCGTCAATCACCGCGTGTACGGTAAGATCACGGCCGACCTGGACATCCGCAATCGTCGCGATGTCGAGCGCTACCTGCACGATATCGAGAGCGGAAAGAGCTTTCCGCTACTAACGGTGACGAGCGGCTATCACTTCCATCGCATTGCGGCGGAGGATGAGCAAACCCTCGACGAGATCGAGGCCATGCTCAAGGAGAAGGGCTACCTTGCCGATTTAATGCCCTACGAGGATGATTTGTCCTAACCCGATACTGTCTTTATAAGTTGCGGTGAAATAGTTCCTAAAATCGGCACCTAAGCAATGAATCGGGAACTATTCCACCGCAACTGCCAAGGTGGCCCCGTCCCCAATTAGCTGCCTGTACAAACAAAAGGAGGCCTCCGCGACGATGCGGAGGCCTCCTTTTTTGTGCACGGTGTACTTTTGAGTGTGCAAGTGGGGGAGTTGTTACTCCTCGACGATCTCGGTGATCGCGCCAGCGGGGCAAGCGTCCTGGCAAGCGCCACAGGCGACGCAGGAGTCCTCGTCAGCGACGGTAGCGACGTCCTGGAGCTCCAGAACGCCAGCGGGGCAGGAGTCGACGCAAACGCCACAAGCGATGCACTCGTCGGCATCAATTACGGGATGAGCCATGGTAGTTTCCTCTCTGTTGACCGACGCTACAGGCGATGCGCGTCGGTTTGATTCGGGCAAAAACATACCACGGGAGCGACCGTTTGCAATACCCTCTGGCCGGCATCTTCATACCGTTCGCCGAGTATGCCAAGGTTTACTAAAAAACACGCAGGTGGGGCCGTTGAGCTGCGCAAATGTTAGCTAAAGGTGACTTGAAATATTGAGC
>CAKTWE010000068.1 GCA_934630385.1 uncultured Collinsella sp. | reverse complement strand
GATCCAGGATACCGTTGAGCAGACGATCGCCAGCATGGGCTACGTGGGCCGTGTGGGTATGAAGGACACCGACGTCGAGATTCTCAACATCATGATCGGCAAGACTCGAGTTTGCTAGTTACGCGGTTTTACCAAACCGCGTAACCAGTCGACGCTGCAAACGCCCCCAAGCGGCAATCTGCCTTTCAATCGTCGGGCATGGCCAGAAGGCCTATGCCCTCCTCTTTCAAGGCACCTTGCTCGCTTAGGGGCGTTTTCGCTGACTTATGCTCGACCTGCGGCGTTATTTTATTTGGAGCGAGGGGTCCTATGACAGTTCGTCGGCTACTTGGTGCTCGTAGAAGGCTTCTACTACGGCGTTGAAGTCGCGGGCGAAGTCTTCCATGGTTCCGCGCCAGGTGGCTCGGCCGGGTTTTCCCTGGCCAACATAGGCAGTTTGAATGCCGCAGGCGGGGCTGGGGAAGTCGCGCTTGGGGTCGTTGCCCACCATAAGGACCTCATGTGGCTCGAGCCCCATCACCTGAAGCTGCTCTAGATAGTAGGTGGCATCGGGCTTGCAACGGGTGGTGTTTCCCATGTGCGTGACGAGCTCAAAGGGGGCGTCGGCCAGGTCGCCCCAACCCATGCGGCACTCGATGGCCCCTTGGGGAAAGCTGGGGTTGGTAAAGAGCGCGCAACGCAGTCCTGCGTCCTGTACGGCCTGGAGCGCGGCGTGTGCGCCCGGCATGGCGTGGGCGTTAATGACATCGTCGTTCTTGTACGGAAGAACTTCGCGGTCGTAGTAGGTAAACGCCTCGTAGATGATGGGGTCGGAGAGGCAGATACCACATCTGCGCTCGACCTCGGTGCGGTAAAACTCAAGATTGGTGCGATTATCCGTGCCGCTGCGGCGGTTGGCGTTGAGGTCGACCAAGATGGTGCCGAGGCGTGCCATCGTGCCACCGCGGCTGCGGCGCCCGATATCCGCGAGCATCGATGAGACATCCTTAAAATAGCGAAGGATGAACGCGTTGAGGTTGATGCTAAGAAGCGTCTCGTCCATATCGAAAACGACTGCTTTGAGCACGCGGGCACCTTTCTCGTAAATTTGATCTAGAGTCGTTGGCTCCGGATACTTTACCCCAAAGCCAAATGCCTGGCTGGTTATCGTCAAGTTGTGGAGACGAGTGTTCATAAGATTACGAAAAAGTCTCCACACGAGTAAAAAATCGCAGTTCACGCTTGAAATCGAACTCATTTCCCCGTAACCTATACGAACGTGATTGCATAAGCGTCACATTAGTATCTGTCGGCTCCCGAGTGTTCCTAAACGTTGTGTGCTTGTCGCACCCTTCTGTAGGTCCTAGCAATCGGGGCCCCGTAGTTCGAAAGGGGTCCACCTTTGAGTGAGATTCAGAACTCGTCCATTTTCTCTCTTGACGATGTCAATGAGGAGGAGATGAACAACCTCATCGACGGTACGATTACCGACTTTGATGAGGGCGATCTCGTTAACGGCACTGTCGTTAAGATCGAGCATGACGAGGTGCTCGTTGACATCGGATTCAAGTCCGAGGGCGTTATCCCGGTCCGCGAGCTGTCCATCCGCAAGGACGCTAACCCTGCAGACATCGTTGCACTCGGTGATCCCATCGAGGCTCTGGTTCTCCAGAAGGAGGACAAGGACGGTCGTCTGGTCCTGTCCAAGAAGCGTGCCGAGTACGAGCGTGCTTGGAACCGCATCGAGGAGAAGTTCAACTCCGGCGAGAACGTCGAGGGCGAGGTTATCGAGGTTGTCAAGGGCGGCCTGATCCTCGACATCGGCCTGCGTGGCTTCCTGCCCGCTTCCCTCGTTGACCTCCGTCGTGTCAAGGACCTCACCTCCTACATGGGCACCCGCATCGAGGCCCGCGTCATCGAGATGGACCGCAACCGCAACAACGTCGTCCTCTCCCGTCGCGTCGTGCTCGAGGAGTCCCGTAAGGCCGAGCGCTCCGAGATCCTGTCCAAGCTCAAGTCTGGCATGCGTCTCCAGGGCACCGTTTCCTCCATCGTCGACTTCGGCGCCTTCGTCGACCTCGGCGGTATCGACGGCCTTATCCACATTTCCGAGCTCTCCTGGAACCACGTCAACCATCCTTCCGAGGTTGTCAAGGTCGGCCAGGAGGTCGAGGTCGAGGTTCTCGACGTCGATCTCAACCGCGAGCGCATCTCCCTGGGTCTCAAGCAGACCACCGAGGATCCGTGGCGCGCACTGGTCAAGAAGTACCCCGTCGGCGCTATCGTCGAGGGCACTGTGACCAAGCTTGTCCCGTTCGGCGCTTTCGTCGACCTGGGCGAGGGCATCGAGGGCCTGGTGCACATCTCCGAGATGGCCAACAAGCACGTCGACCAGCCTTCTCAGGTCACCCACGTGGGCGACAAGGTTCAGGTCAAGGTCATGGAGATCGACCTCGACCGTCGTCGTATCTCCCTGTCCATGAAGTCTGCTGCTGAGACTCTGGGCGTCGAGATCGAGGTTACCCCGCTGCCTTCCGAGAAGAAGGACGAGGAGACCGACGCCGAGTAAATCGGTTTGACGATCACTTGTTTTAAGGGATCCGTCCGCAATGGATGGGTCCCTTTTTGCATTTGCTGCTGAGGCGCGCGATGCTACCCGTGCGCAATGCTGCCCGGGTTGTCTGTTTGCTATTGGGTTGTCGGTGCATGAAAAATGCCGACATCCCGCCTCTGGGAGGAGGCGGGAACACACCGAGTTGACGGAGGGGTGCGGAGCGCGGTCGTGTCTCGACTGACGACGTTGCCCATCGACAGGATCATTGTAGCGCATGACGGTTCTTGGTATATCGTGTCGAGCGTTTGTGTTGTGCCATTGCCTGCGGCAACGGTGTGCTACACTCTTGCACTGCTGAGTGGGCCAGACGGTCGCGCGATGTGCTGCTTGCAGCACGCGTGAGGAAAGTCCGGGCTCCAGAGGGCGGGATGCCGGCTAACGGCCGGGCGGAGTGATCCGACGGAAAGCGCCGCAGAAAAGAAGACTCCCACCTGCGCCGCAAGGCGTAAAGGGAAAAGCTGAAACGGTGGTGTAAGAGACCACCAGCGTCGTGGTAACACGGCGGCTTGGCAAGCCCCATCCGGAGCAAGCGCGAATAGGAACGCTATGGGCCGGCCCGGTCCGCGTTCGGGTAGCGTGCGTGGAGCTGCACGGTAACGTGCAGACAAGATAAATGACCGTTCACGACAGAACCCGGCTTACAAGCCCACTCAGCACTTTGTTGACGCTGCGAACCCGTCAGCGCGGCAATCTGCCTTTCAATCCTTCGGGCATGACCATAAGGTCAATGCCCTCGTCTTTCAAGGCACCTTGCTCGCGCTGATGGGTTCTCGCTTTCGTTTACGAAATCATTGGCGTCGTCATCCTTGACGTCTCGCTGTCTTTGCCTGCCATCGGCGTTGCCGTTCTATTTACCGGGGTTATCGGTACGGGCTTTGCCGTATTATTGAGGCTGTTTGTTGCTCGCTTTATTCTGTTGAGGGGCTTTGTTGGACAGCTATTTTACTCTGCAATCGAATATTGAGGCTTCGGGCGAGTTTGTGGACCGCAAGAGCCGGTTTATTGCCCAGCTGGTCCATATTGAGTCTGAGGATGAGGCGAATGCCTTTATCGAGATGGTCCGCAAGCGTCATTACGATGCTCGACACAATGTTCCCGCGTGGATTTTGGTCGATGGACGCGAGCGCCAGAGCGATGATGGTGAGCCGAGCCGCACGAGTGGTATGCCGACGCTCGAGGTGCTGCGCGGTGCGGGACTTAAAAACGTATGCTGTGTTGTGACGCGTTATTTTGGCGGCACGCTGTTGGGGCCTGGTGGCTTGGTACGCGCCTATACCGCGGCGACGCAGGCGGCGGTGGTCGCTGCTCAGGAGGCCGGGCGGATCGTTGAGATGACGAGTGTCGTGCCGGTTGACGTGCATGTGGCCTATCCGCAGTATGAACAGGTGCTTCGTTTGGCGCAGGATTCGGGCGCCAAGGTTTCGGATACCGATTACGCGGATGCTGTGACACTTCATTTGGTGTTTAAGGCGGGGGAGCAGGAGCCGTTTTGCGCTAAGATGCGCGAGCTTATGGCGGGGCGCGAGGAGATTGAGGTCGGCGCTCCCGAATTTGCCGAGTTCTAACGGCGACGGCCGGCGTGCTTTTGGATGAATCCCAAGCGCGCCGGCCGTCGTTTTCTGTTGTTGCCGGTTACTCAGCGAGCTGTTTTAGCACATCGCAGGCGATCTCGACGGCATCGTCGATACAGCCGGGGCAGCTGCGGAGCGGACCCTTATCCGATCCGACGCCCTTGAGCGTGCCACAGATGGTCGTCGTGTTCTTCGTTTTAAAACGCTTGGCGATTTCGCGCGACAGCTTGTAGGTCTGGCCCTTGGTCTTGGGGTTTTCCATGCCGTCGCTCATTACAAAGCCCATGATGGCCACGGCACCCGAGATGGCGCCGCAGGTTTCGGTCATGCCGCCCATGCCGGCGCCAAAGCCCTCGGTGAGGGTAAAGGCGACCTGGGGGTCGAGCCCGACGGCGGGCGCGAGTGTGCAGGCGACGGCCTGGGCGCAGTTAAAGCCGCGGGCGTGGTATTCGGCAGCCTGAGCCTGGCAGGCGGTGATGTCGAGCTGGGCCGTATCGATTTGCTTCATCGTTGTCTCCTTGATCACGGTGTACCCGCCTATGGTACCCTTGCCGGTGCATGTAATCGTCGAGAGCCTCATGCATGCCTCATTTTTATCTATCGAATAAATGCCAAGATCTGCGGCAAATACCCTCGATTGATCTGTTCCATAACCTACCTTGGGGATGGGTTGAGAGGGCTGCGGGGTAGCGGTATCGTGAACCGAATAAAAACAAAACCCAAGTAAGGGAGTTGGATATGAGCGAGCAGACCATCGGTACTACATGTGTTCAGGGCGGCTATCACCCGGGAGATGCCGAGCCGCGCCAGGTGCCCATCTACCAGTCCACCACGTGGAAGTACGACACGTCCGAGCACATGGGCAAGCTGTTTGACCTAGAGGAGTCGGGCTACTTCTACAGCCGTCTGCAGAACCCCACGTGTGATCTGGTTGCCGCCAAGATCTGCGAGATGGAGGGCGGCACCGCTGCGATGCTCACGAGCTCGGGCATGGCCGCGAACTTCCTCGCGATCTTTAACGTGGCCGGTGCCGGCGACCATGTGGTCGCAAGCTCTGCCATCTACGGCGGTACCTACAACCTGCTGGCTCACACCATGGGTCGCATGGGCTTGACCTGCACGTTCGTTGCCCCCGACTGCACCGATGAGGAGCTCGAGGCAGCCTTTGAGCCCAATACCAAGCTTGTCTTTGGCGAGACGATTGCCAACCCCGCCCTTGCCGTGCTCGATATTGAGCGCTTTGCCAAGGCCGCACATGACCACGGCGTGCCGCTGATGGTCGACAACACCTTCCCAACACCCGTGATGTGCCGTCCCTTTGAGTGGGGCGCCGATATCGTTACGCACTCCACCACCAAGTACATGGATGGACATGCTGCCTACCTGGGCGGCGTGATCGTCGACCACGGCCAGTTTGACTGGATGGCCCATGCGGACAAGTTCCCGGGTCTTACCACGCCCGATGAGAGCTACCACGGCGTGACCTATGCCGAGAAGTTCGGTCGCGAGGGCGCCTTCATTACCAAGGCAACCGCTCAGCTCATGCGTGACCTCGGCCCCATGCAGAACCCGCAGGCGGCCTTCTTCCTGAACAGCTCGCTCGAGAGTCTGCATGTGCGCATGCCGCGTCATTGCGAGAACGGCCTGGCCGTTGCCAAGTTCCTGCAGAGTCATCCCAAGGTACGCTTCGTGAGCTATCCGGGCCTGGAGGGCGATAAGTACTATGACATCGCTCAGAAGTACATGCCCAACGGTACCTGCGGCGTTGTGAGCTTTGGCTTTAACGGTGGTCGCGCGGCGGCCGAGACCTTTATGAAGAGCCTCAAGCTCGCCCAGATCGCCACGCACGTGGCCGACGCCCGCACTTGCTGCCTGCATCCCGCTAATGCCACGCATCGTCAGATGAACGATGAGGAGCTCATCGCCTGTGGCATCTCCGCCGACATGGTGCGCCTGTCGTGCGGCCTCGAGGACACGGCCGATTTGATTGCCGACCTTGAGCAGGCGCTCGAGCAGTGCTAGGCTAGCGTTCGCATAAGTCGCCGATGCCAGCAGAAAGCTTCGGTGACCTTTCGTTCCGATTCCGTAGGCGGGACCCCAATCGCGACTGTTCGCAGGCGATTGGGGCCCCGTTTTTGCGTTGCACCACTCGAAAGGATGGATATGGAAAAAACTGCAGAGCAGCTGCGCCGCGAGCGCATTGCCCTAGAGGGCGACACCCATGGCAAGAACAAATGGGCGATTCTGTTTACCGTGCTCATCATGACGTTTATGGTGTGTCTGGATTCGACCGTCGTGACCGTGGCGCTGCCCGTGATGCAAAAGGAGCTGGGCGTGGGCCTCGATCGCATTCAGCTGGTGAGCTCGGTGTATCTGCTTGCGACATGCGTGGCTATGTTGCCGTTTGGCCGTCTGGGCGACGTGCGCGGCAAGGTGGGCGTATTCCAGCTGGGCGTCATCGTCTTTACGGTCGGTTCGCTGCTGTGCGGCCTTTCGGCCTCGCTCGAGGTTCTTATCCTGGCACGCATTGTTCAGGGCGTCGGTTGCGCGGCGGCCATGGCTAACAACATGGGTATCATCACCGAGTCGTTTCCGGCGCGCGAGCGCGGTCGTGCCATGGGTATTCTTGCGACCTTCGTGGCCCTCGGCATGATGTGCGGCCCCGTGCTCGGCGGCATGCTGGTGGCAAGCTTTCCCTGGGAGAGCATCTTCCTCATCAACCTGCCCATTGGCGTCATCTCGTTTATCGTGGGGCTCTCCACGTTGCCGCATGTTAAGCCGGAGGCCGGCGAGCGCCCCATGTCCCTGATCGAGGCCGCACGTCGCTGCTTTGCAAATTCGGCCTTCACCATCAACCTTGCCTGCATGCTCATCGTGTTCGTTGGCATTGGCGCATCCGAGTTTATCCTGCCGTTCTATTTTCAGGACGCCCACGGCTTTGGTTCTGACATTTCCGGATTGCTCTTTTTGGCGCTGCCGATGGTGAATGCCTTTATCGGCCCGCTTTCGGGTACGGTTTCGGACCGTGTTGGCTGCGAGGGCCCCACGGCAGTCGGCCTGGGTGTGTACGTGTGCGGTCTCTTTGCGGTAAGCACGCTCGACGAGCACTCTTCCATCCCTGTGATCGTGTGCTGTGTCGCGTTTATGTCGTGCGGCACGTCGATTTTCCAGAGCCCCAATAACTCGCTGTATATGGGTTCGGCTCCGCGCGAAGCGCTCGGCTTTGCGGGCAGTCTGGGTAGCTTAGCGCGCTATGCGGGTATGGCAGTGGGCATTACGGCGGCGTCGCATATCCTGTATGGGCAGATGAGCGTGGCGATGGGCGAGGCCGTGACCAGTTTTGTTGCAGGCCGTCCGGATGTGTTCTTGTTTGGTTTCCGTTCGGTGTTCTATGTGTTGATGGCTGTGGCCGCTGTGGGCTTTGCGCTTGCCATGGTGCGTTTGGTGAAGATACGCGCCCGCCATTAGCGCGTTGGGAGGCCGTCTGCCACGATTCGCGCCGTCCCAAAAAGACTGGTTTGTGGTGCGATGCGGCTTGTGGGGCGGGCGGGGGTCGGTCCGTGGTAGACTATCGAACAACGTTTATTAATCGCGCGGTATCGTTGCCGCGAGAAGGGGTTGCGCCATGCAGGAGCTTGAGGATCGTATTCGCCATGACGGCATCGTAAAGGCCGGTAACGTCCTTAAGGTTGATGCCTTCCTCAACCACCAGTGCGACGTTGAGTTGTTCGACCACATGGGCGCCGAGTGGGCCCGTCTGTTCGAGGGCGTCGAGATCAACAAGATCCTGACGATCGAGGCTTCGGGCATTGGCATGGCTTGCATTGCGGCCCAGCATTTTGGCGGCGTGCCGGTTGTCTTTGCCAAGAAGGCGCAGTCCATCAACCTCGACGGCGAGCAGTATGCCACGACCATCTACTCCTTTACCAAGCAGAAGGAGTACCCGGTCATCGTTGGCAAGCGCTTCCTGTCCGAGGGCGACAAGGTCCTGATTATCGACGACTTCCTGGCCAACGGCTGCGCGCTCGAGGGTCTTATCAAGATCTGCGAGGCTGCGGGTGCCGAGGTGTCCGGTATTGGCATTGCGGTGGAGAAGGGCTTCCAGGGCGGTGGCGATAAGCTCCGCGAGCGCGGCTTCCGCGTCGAGAGCCTGGCCCGTATCGCAGATATGGACTGCGAGACCGGCGAGATTACCTTCGCCTAAGCGCGCAACACAAGCGATTGGTATGCGATGTGACAAAGGGGCTGTCCCTTTGTCACATTTTTTGTATGAGGGGAGGTGTTGATATGGATGAGAACAAGATGGGATGGCGCGAGTATGCGCGCTATGCCGAGATGTCGGCCGAGGAGTTGGCGCGCGATTGCGAGGTGCAGGTGTTTCGCGCGACGGGTCCGGGCGGACAAGGCGTCAACACGACGGACTCGGCGGTGCGCATGAAGCATATCCCTTCGGGAATTACCGTGACGGCGCGCGAGAGCCGTAGTCAGTTTCAGAATCGTGCGAGCTGTCTGCGTAAGCTGAGGGCAGAGCTTGAGCGTCGTGGCCGTCCGCCGCGCCGACGCGTAAAGACTAAGGTGCCTCAGCGCTCTCGCCAGCGCAGGCTCAATGACAAGCACTTCAACGCCATTAAAAAGGCCAACCGTCGCAAGCCGGGCGGGGAGGAATGATCTTCTCAATAAGTTGCGGTGAAATAGGGACTGTTTTGCGGCTTTGGC
>CAKTWE010000067.1 GCA_934630385.1 uncultured Collinsella sp. | reverse complement strand
CCCTCAGAGAGTACGGGAAATGTCTTGACGAAAGGCTTGCTCATGGCGCGATAGCCGGTCATGACATCGTCGAAGCTGTAGCCATAGATCCACTTGATCATGCAGCGTACGAGGTTATTGCCAAAGCCATGGAAGGCGCGCTTGTTCTCCTCGGCATATGTGCCGTTGGAAAGTCGGTCGCCTACGGTCATATCCGCTTCGCCGGCAAGGATGGGCTCGCACAGCGCACGCGCCGACTCCGCCGGATATGTGTCGTCTCCATCGACCATGAGGTAACAATCGGCCTCAATGTCGCGGAACATTTGGCGGCAGACGTTGCCTTTACCTTGACGCGGTTCGAATTTAACGGTTGCCCCGTGTTTGCGTGCGATTTGAGCAGTGCCGTCAGTCGAGTTGTTGTCGTAGACGTAGACCGTTGCTTCGGGCAGCTCTCGGTGAAAATCATTTATTACCTTTGCAATGGTTAGTGCTTCGTTGTAGCAAGGAATGATAACGGCGATTTTCTTTGAGTTCACGTTGATCTCCAGAGTCTGGTTGTTGCCGTTAGAAGTATAGTCGTTACATTTTTGCACTGGATTTAAAGGGCCGAAAACCAGAGGGGATACATGCGTCTGTCGTGGTATCGTTTAAATATAGGTTGTAAGACATGGGGATGACTTGCGGCCTATTTTCTCAAAAGGAAATGGTGCGTTTCGATCGCTCCATAAATAGGCCCGGCACAGCAATGAACTGCGCTGGGCCTCCTGTTTGCTCGGGGTAGTTGGCTGAGTGCCCTCGCTCCTACGCCTCCGTCGGCTCCACGCCCAGCTCGTTGCGGACGAGCTGGAAGGCTGCTGCGATGGCCTTGTCCATGTCGTAGTACTTGTAGCCGCCCAGGCGACCGGCAAAGATCACGTCGCCCTCCTGCGTCGCCAGCTCCTCGTACTGCTTGTAGAGGGCTTCGTTCTTGGCGTCGTTGATGGGGTAGTAGGGCTCGTCGCCGGGCTTCCAGTCGGCCGGGTACTCGCGCGTGATGACGGTCTTGTCCTGCGTGCCGAACTCAAAGTGCTTGTATTCGATGATGCGCGTGTAGGGGATCTCGCGCTCGGTGTAGTTGACCACGGCCACGCCCTGGTGGTCCTGCTCGTCGAGTGTCTCGGTCTCGAAGCGCAGGCTGCGGTACTCGAGCGTGCCCAGCTTAAAGTCGTAGAACGCGTCGATGGGGCCGCAGTAGATCGTCTTGGCGGCGATATCGGGCTCGGCGGCGATCAGCTCCTTGTACTCCACGCCGCAGCGCACCTCGACGCCCTCGAGCATGTTGGCGACCATCATGGTGTAGCCGCCCATGGGGATGCCCTGGTAGCGGTCGTTGAAGTAGTTGTTGTCGTAGGTAAAGCGGCAGGGGAGGCGCTTGATGATGCTCGCGGGCAGGTCGCGGCAGTCGCGGCCCCACTGCTTTTCGGTGTAGCCCTTCACGAGCGTCTCGAAGATGTCGCGGCCGACGAGCGACAGCGCCTGCTCCTCGAGGTTCTGCGGCTCGCCGATGTTCTCGGCGGCCACCTGCTCGGCGATCTTGGCCTTGGCGTCTGCCGGCGTGACGACGCCCGGCCACATCTTGGCGAAGGTGTTCATGTTGAAGGGCATGTTGTACATGTTGCCGTGGAAGTTGGCTACCGGCGAGTTGACGTAGTTGTTGAACTCGGCGAAGCGGTTGACGTAGTCCCAGACGTCCTTCATGGAGGTGTGGAAGATGTGCGCGCCGTAGCGGTGGACCTGGATGCCCTCGACGTCCTATGTGTAGATGTTGCCGGCGATGTGGCCGCGGCGGTCGATGACCAGGACCGACTTGCCGGCGCGCTTGGCGGCATTGGCGATGACCGCGCCCGAAAGGCCGGCACCGACGACAAGGTAATCGTACTGGGACATGGATATGCTCCTTTGTATGTCAATTGGACAGTTACTTTAGTTTAGGGACAAACATATCTTATGTCTTTGTCCCAGGGTTTAGTGTAGCAGATGCTCTTTCAGCAGCTCCAGCGCATGAGCGTGCCAGGTTTCCAAATGATCTTAAGGACTCGCTATTCTGCCCTTAGGCACTCGGGTAAGACGCCCCCAACTGCATCCATTGCTTGCGGCTTCAGGTATTGCTCATTGAGCTTTGCTTTTCTGTAGGCGTAGCGAGTGTCTGCCGAGTACTTGATCAATACGTCGGTGAAGAACCGCTCCCAGCTCAGGTAGTCGCGGCTTTCGATGTAGCTCGAGGGGTCCTCGAGGATATTTGGAATGTCGTTGTTGGGGATGAGGCCGGATTGCAGAAGTGTCCATTCAAATGATTCAGGGAGGAACAAGCGAACGTTCTTGTAAACGCGCTGTCCCAGCACCTTTTCGATGTAGGGATCAAACGCTGCGCCGTCTCCTATGGCAAGGATGTTTTGCTCGGGACATTCGTGAATCGTTCGTTTTAGGTTTGCTACGCCAGTGGCGGTATAGCAGGGGATTCCCAGTCGGTTGCAAAGGGCGCTATAGAATTGATATCCAGACTTGCTATCCTCGACAATCACGGCATCGGGATTGTCGAAACCTACGTTAAGGTCCTGATACAGCATGTTTGCCGTGTGGGTATATAGCGGTTTGGTCACCGAGTAGAAGCGCCTGTCGCTCTTACGGCCATTGATTGTCTTGCTTGTGGTGTTTACTAGCTTCAGGATCTCATCAACGCTGTAGGGGAGCTCGTTGGCATCGCGACGGGATATCAGAACAAAATAGTTGGACGAGCCGTTTACGGCTTTGGCGAAGTCCTTTGAGTAGATAAACTCGTTGCCCTCATCTAGAAAGACGATTGAATCTTCGATAATAGACAGCTCGCGTTCCCAGCGTCTGCCGGAAAGCGTTTCGCAGGGCACGTCGCAGCTGAGTTTAACGCCGCTTTCCGGTCCTCGGTCATTGTAGTCGCGAATCATCGAGATGAGCGTCGTTTTGCCCGTGCCGCTGTTGCCGCGTATAAAGGAAATATTGCGCTTAAACGTGGGCGTGTATTTGACCTTTGCACGCTCTACGACAACGGTATGCGTTCCCTTCATTACTCATCAACATCCAAAAAGTCATTCGTGGCGCCGACAAACTCCTGCATGTTTCTGACAATGCGACCATCGTTTTCAATGCGGATTTTAAAGTTCTTCCAGGGGAATTTCATGATGTGGTATAGGGCCACCAGCACATCCTGCTCTTTACCGATCTTGAGTAGCCAGCGGGCACAGTTGTCTCCGCAGGTGGATGCGTTGAACACCATATTTGGGAGATTGCGAACCAGCAACAGCGTCTTGACGCCGCCGGACAGTTCGAGTGGGGTGATCGAGCCCAGCTGCTTGCTTACGATGTTGTGGGGGCCGATGAGCTCTGACCCGTCCACGCTATTAATGATCTGTGCGGCCATGGGGTCTTCGAACCATGAGTCCAAGTATGAGTTCCTAAAATAGGTTTCGGTATCGTAGATGGAACCGGGGTAATCCCCCAGATGGATGCTTAACATGCGCGTCTCCAGACGTTTTGTGACTGCAACGATTATATGCCAGTAATAAAGTGCCGCCAGTAGCGAGATCGCTGCTGGCGGCATTGGCATTATTGGCGCGCGAATCGGCGTTGTTGGATTTGCTCGCGAAGCTACCTTTCGAGACGTTCTTTCAGCAGCTCGAGCGCGTGGGCGTAGCCTTGCAGGCCTTCGCCGGTGATGGTGGCGAAGCAGGCCAGGCGGGCGTAGCTCACCTGGCGGAAGTCCTCGCGGGTCTCGATAGCGCTGATGTGGACCTCCACAGCCGGGATGGCGACGGCTTTGAGCGCGTCCAGGATGGCCACGCTCGTATGCGTATAGGCAGCCGGGTTGATGACGATGCCGTCGACCTTGCCGTATGCCTCCTGGATCTTGTCGACGATGCTGCCCTCGTGGTTGGACTGGAAGACCTCGACCTCGTCAAAGCCCTGTGCGGCGCCTGCCTCCTGGCAGATCTGGACCAGGCGGTCGTAGTTGTCGATGCCATAGATGCCCGGCTCGCGAATGCCGAGCATGTTGAGGTTGGGGCCGTTGATGACGAGTGCTTTCATGGTTGCTTCCTTTGCGGTTGGGCGGGCGGTGCGGCGGAATGGAAAACTACCACAAAGGTGTCTGTCCCCTTTGTGGTGGTTTTTGCTAGAGGGCTGGTGGAAGGGCGTCGAGGACGGCGGCCGCGGTGTTGGCGGCGCAGTCGCGTGAGTCGACGATGTAGTCGGCCCAGGCGCGGTAGCGCGGCATACGCTGCTCGGCGAGCTTGTCGATGCCGTCGCGGGCCGTGATGGGACGGCCCTTGTGGGCGAGCTCGTCGAGCTTGCGGTTGAGCATCACGATCTGGCTGTTCTGGTGCAGCAGCGGGTAGTTCTCGTCGCGCGTGACGACGCCACCGCCGGTGGAAAGCACCAGGCCGCTGCGCTTGGAGATGTCGGCCAGCGCCGCCGTTTCCTGCTCGCGGAAGGCCGCCTCGCCGCGCTCGACGATAAAGTCGGCGCAGGGCATGCCTAGGCGCTCCTCGAGGGCGCGGTCCAGGTCGATGTGCTCGCGACCCGTGAGCAGGGCGATCTGCTCGCCCACGCGGGTCTTGCCCGAACCCGGCATGCCAATCAGCGCGATGTCCTGTTCGCGGCGTGACAAGCGCTCCGTTACGTCCAGGATGCGCTCGCGCGGGGTGACCTGGCCGGTATAGCGCTCGACAGCCTGTGCCGCCTGTGCCACAAGCATAAGCAGGCCGCCGATGCAGGGGATATTGCGGCGCTCGGCCTCGAGCATCAGGCCCGTGCGGGCGGGGTTGTAGACGATGTCGATGACGCCCTCGAGCGCATCGAGCCCCTCGAGCGTGCAAGGTGCGTCGGGGCAGTGGGGGAACATGCCGGCGGGCGTGCAGTTGACGAGCAGCGCGGCGTCGGACTGCTGCACGATGTTGTCGTAGTTGACTTCGCTCGTGCGGCCCACGGGCACCACGATAGCGCCTAGGTCGCCGAGCACCATGCTGGCCGTGGTACCGGCACCGCCGGTGGCACCAAGCACAAGGGCCTTCTTGCCGGCAACCTCTACGCCCAACTCCTCGACTAGACACTGAAAACCAAAGTAGTCGGTGTTGTCGCCGCGCAAACGGCCGTCAGACAGGCGTGTGATGGTGTTGACGTTGCCCATGCGCTCGGCCAGCGGACTCAGCTCGTCCAGGTATTCCATGACGGCGCGCTTGTAGGGGATGGTCACGTTGGTGCCCTCCCATTCATCGCCCGTCATAAAGGCCTTAAGGTCCTCTGGTTTGCGCTCAAATCGCACGTACTCGAGCCCCGCGAGCTCCTTGTAGATGGTCGGGGTGTAGCTGTGGCCCAGCACGCGGCCCAGCACGCCGTAGGGGCGGGTTGCGGCGGCATCGGTCATCTAGAGCACCTCCGTGTAGCTGCCAAAGTAGGTAAAGCTCTCGCACACGTCGTCGATGGAATCGAGCAGGTCGTCGAGGGCCCTGCTGCCAAAGGGGCAGTCCAGGTCAAAGTAGAACATAAACTCAAAGTCATGCCCGGGGATGGGACGGCTCTCGAGCTTGATGAGGTTGATGTTGAGCGCATAGAAACGCTCGAGTACGCGGTAGAGGGCACCCGGCTCATTGGCCGTGGTGATCATGAGCGAGGTGCGGTTGGCACCGGGATAGACGCGCGGCTCGCGGCTGATGACGACAAAGCGCGTGTAGTTGTTGTCCGAGTCCTGGATGTTCGGTTCCAGTATCTCCAGGCCATACAGCGCGGCGCAGCTGCGCGATGCGATGGCGGCAACATCGGTGCGCTCGGAGCTGGCGACCATCTCGGCTGACATGGCCGTGTTGGGGTACTTGGTGGCGCGTAGATCATGGCCCTCGATAAAGCCGGCACACTGGGCAATGGCTTGGCTGTGGCTGTAGACCTCGCACACGTCGGCGAGCTTGGTGCCGGGTTTGACGAGCAGGTTGTGGTCGATCTTGAGGCGCAGCGAGCGCACGATATGGAAGTCGAACTGGGCGAGCAGGTCGTAGACAGCATTGACCGAGCCAGCGGTGGAGTTTTCGATGGGCAGCACGCCAAACTCGCAAAAGCCGTCGCGTACGGCGCGCATGACGCCCTCGAAGGTCTCAAAGAACGCGATGTCGGGTACGTCGAAGAGCTTGCACGCGGCGATTTGGCTGTAGGCGCCCTCAACGCCCTGGCAGGCGACGGTGGCCGTCTGGGGGAAGGGCATGTCAAAGGCCACGGCCGTGGCGTGGGCCTTTTGCGAGACGGTGATGCCCTTGAGTTCGTTGATGTAGCGCTGCTGCTCGGCCTTGCTCATGCTCATGAGGAGACGAAACAGGGCGATGGTCTGCGCCTCGTAGCGCTCGGGTGCGCGGCTGGCGAGGTTGTTGAGTTTGGAGCGCTCGCGGGCGGGGTCAAAGACGGCCTTTCCCATCTCGATCTTGGATTTGGCGACTTCGGTGGCAATGTCCATGCGCTCGACAAAGCTGTTGAGGAGCGTGGTGTCAATGCCATCGATGGCCTGGCGAATATCGGCAAGGTCCATGGAGACCCCTTTCACGTGTCGGGGGATGTTGAGGGGTGGGTAGTTAGCGCTGGGCGGCGTCCTCGAGGAGGGCGTCCCAGATGGCGAGCGCCGCGGCTGCCTCGGCTACGGGGACGGCGCGCGGGACGATGCAGGGATCGTGGCGGCCGTGGACCGAGAGCTCGGCATTTTCCATAGCGTCCATGTCCACGGTCTGCTGCTCGCGGCCAATGGAGGGCGTGGGCTTTACGGCCATGCGCCACATGACGGGCGCGCCGGTCGAAATGCCGCCCAGGATGCCGCCGGCGTTGTTGGACTCAACCTCGATCTCGCCCGTCTCGACATCAACGCGATACGGGTCGTTGTTCTCGCTGCCGCGCATAGCAGCCACGGCAAAGCCCATGCCAAACTCCACGCCCTTTACGGCGGGAATACCAAAGGCGATTTGCGCGATGCGGTTCTCGATACCGTCGAACATGGGGTCGCCGATGCCCGCAGGCAGGCCGTAGATGCCACACTCCACAATGCCGCCGATGCTATCGAGCTCGTCGCGCGCGGCCAGAATCTCTTCGCGCATGCGGCCGGCTGCGGCGGCGTCAATGCACGGCAGGTCGTTTTCCAGGATCGCCTTGCGGTCGGCCTCGCGGTAGACCATGTCGTCCATGGGCAGGTCGGAGATGCCGCCGATCTGCGCGACGTGCGCCATGACCTTGATGCCACGGGCTTCGAGTGCCTGCAGGGCGATGCCGCCGGCGATGCACAAGGGGGCCGTCAGGCGGCCGGAGAAATGCCCGCCGCCGGCGACGTCGTGCATGTTGTGGTACTTCACGCGGGCTGGGAAGTCTGCGTGCCCGGGGCGGGGCTTGCGACGCAGTTCGGAATAGTCCTTGGAGCGCGTGTTGGCGTTCTCGATAATCGCTGCGATGGGTGCGCCCGTGGTGTGTCCATCGACCACACCGGCGATGATATGCGCGGCGTCGGCCTCGCGGCGCTTGGTTGCGGTCTCGTCGCGGCCGGGGGCGCGACGGTCCAAAAAGGCCTGCAGCTGCTCCTGGTCAACGGCAATACCAGCGGGGATGCCGTCGAGCGAGCAGCCGATGGCGGGGGAGTGCGACTGGCCGAAGATGCTCAGGTGCAAAACGTTGCCAAAGGTCGAGGACATGCTATTCCTCCTCGAGCGTGACCTTGCCGCCCAGCAGACGGTAGTGGTCAAAGAAATCGGGATAGGACTTGTTGACAGCCTCGGCGCCGTGGATCACAACTTCGCCGGTGGCACGGCTCGCGGCGATAGCGGCCATCATGGCGATACGATGGTCGTTGTGCGAATCGACCTCGCCGCCGGTAAAGGCATCGACACCCTTGATGATGAGGTCGTCGCCGGCAATGCGCACCTGCGCGCCCAGCGCGGTGAGCTCACGGGTAGTGGTGACCAGGCGATCGGATTCCTTGATGCGTAGGCGGGCGCAGCCGCGGATGAACGTGCGGCCCTGCGCCAGCGATGCCACGGCAGAGATAACGGGCACTAGGTCGGGAATGTCGTGGGCGCTCATCTCGAAACCGGCGAGCTTGTCGGACTGCACGGTGGCGGCGTTGGTGGAGCGCACGATGCGGGCACCAAAGCGCGATAGGGCGGCGAGCACGTTGCGGTCCCCCTGTGCGGAGCTCAGCGACACGCCCTCGACGGTGATGGGGTCGGAGCCGATGGCGCCGGCGCACAGCCAAAAGGCGGCGTTGGACCAGTCGCCCTCGACGGCTACGCTGCCGGGCGTGCGGTAAGAGCCGCTGTTCACGCGGAAGTTCGTGACCTCGGGCTGGCCGTCCTTGGCCGGAATGCGCTCGACGTTGACCTCGACGCCGAAGGCCTTCATGGCCTGGATCGTCAGGTTGATGTAGGGTCGGCTCTCGATGAGGCCGGTTACCTGCACGCAGGAGGGCTGGGCCAGCAGCGGGGCCGCCAGCAGCAGGCCGGAGATATACTGCGAGCTCACGTTGCCCGGAAGCACAAAGGTGCCCGGGCGCATGCGGCCGCTCGTCTTGAGCGGAAAACCGCCCAGGCCTTGCAGGTCGCAACCGGCGGCA
The DNA here is from genome assembly GCA_934630385.1 of uncultured Collinsella sp. GTDB lineage: Bacteria > Actinomycetota > Coriobacteriia > Coriobacteriales > Coriobacteriaceae > Collinsella. Next base: position 1,009 of record CAKTWE010000067.1, on the reverse strand, counting down.
ATGATCTCGTCCGAAAGCGGGGAGAGCGGGCGGGCGCCCAGGCGGCCCTGGCCCACGAAGGTGGCCTCCGCACCCAGCGCGCAGGCTACAGGCAGCATAAAGCGCAGCGTGGAGCCGCTCTCGCCGCAGTCGAGCGTGCCGCCGGCAAGAGCCTTGAGCAGACCAAATTCAATGCTCTTCATGGTGGGGTGGACCTGGAAGCCATCCTCGACGGTTTCGATGCGGGCGCCGAGCGACGTGAGACAGCGCACCGTGGCCTCGATATCGGCGCAGGTCGTGTTGCAGGTAACGTGCGTCTCGCCGTTGGCAAGCGCGGCGCAGATGATGAGGCGATGCGCCATCGACTTGGACGCGATGGCGGGAACGGTGCCCTTGAGCGGGGACGGGGTGATGCGGGCTAGCATGCGGATGCGTCTCCCTTCTGGCCGAGGCCCTCGGCAATTAAATCGTGGAAGGTGGAAAGCGGCGTGCGGTCGATGCTGCAACGGCCAATGTCGTGCGGAATTACCAGGTCGATGGTGTCGCCCGCGCGTTTTTTGTCGTGGAGCGCCTCGGCAAAGACGGCATCGGCATCTAGGTCACAGCGGGTCTTGAGGCCGTGGCGGGCGCAGAGCTCCTCAATACGATCGGGCAGCTCGGCATCGCAAATGCCATGCAGGGCAGCGGCACGCGTGATGATGCCCATGCCAATCGACACGCAGTTGCCGTGGCCGAGCTCAAAGTGCTCGCAGGCCTCGACGGCGTGCCCGGCGCTGTGGCCAAAGTTGAGGAGCTTGCGCTGATTGGTTTCGCGCTCGTCGGCAACGACCACGGCGCGCTTGATGTCGATATTGCGGGCGATGATGAGCGCCACACGGGCCACGTCGCGGTTCAGCAGCTCAAGCGTGAGCGGGGTCTTCTCCAGCTCGGCGAAGAGCTCGGGGTCGGCGATCACGGCGTGCTTGACGACCTCGCCGCAGCCATCGGCGAACTGCTCGGGCGTGAGGGTTGCTAGGCACCCCACGTCGGC
>CAKTWE010000066.1 GCA_934630385.1 uncultured Collinsella sp. | reverse complement strand
GGCCCGTTCGTCTAGCGGTTTAGGACGCCGCCCTCTCAAGGCGGAGATCACCAGTTCGAATCTGGTACGGGCTACCACTTCTTTTCTGCTGAGGCTTATGGCCCGTTCGTCTAGCGGTTTAGGACGCCGCCCTCTCAAGGCGGAGATCACCAGTTCGAATCTGGTACGGGCTACCAAGCATCTGATACCCGAACTTCTAGAGAAGTTCGGGTTTTTTATTTTCGTGACTACGTTCTTGTTAATGCCTGCCCCTGTTTTTCCTTGCGCAACACATGCTCTACGTACTGCTCATGCGCCTTGCGGGTACAATAGGCAAGATTTATCTGTACTAAGAAGGAGCCTTATGGTCGAGTCCTCTAAGCATTCGCATAAGCCCCAGGTTGAGGTTGAGGTATCGGGCGGCGATGACAATAAGAGCGCTCGTCGCGGCGCATTATTTATCGGCATCGTGCTGGTTGGCTATATCGTCTATTTGGTCGTAACCGGGCAAATGGGGCAGTTCTGGGCCGCTATGGCAAGCGTTCAGGCTCCCTGGCTTATCGTCGCCTGCTTGTGTATGCTGGTCTACCTGCTCTTTGGCATTATTGCTTATGCTATTGCCGTATGGGTCGATCCCGATTCGCCCGTCGGCGTGCGCGACCTTATCTCGGTAGAGGCGAGCGGCATTTTCTTTGGCAACCTTACGCCTATGATGGTCGGTTCCTCGCCGGCACAGATTTATCGCCTTACCAGGACCGGCCTCAACGTAGGCGAGGCAGGCGCGACGCAGTTTACGCGTTTTATCGTGTATCAGTTTGGCCTGGTGGCATGGGGCGCCATTTTGCTGCTCGCCCGTATGCCGTTTTTCGCCGAGCGCTATGGCGACATGACACTCCTGTGCATCTTTAGCTTTGGCGGCCATTGCCTTATCTTGCTTGGCGTTTTTGCTGTTGCGCTTTTGCCCAAAACCGTCACCCGTGTCGCCCATTGCATCATCAATTGGCTTGAACGTATCGGTGTCTCGGCGACAAAAATCGATGGCTGGCGAACCTTTGTGGACGGCGAGATTCAATCGTTTTCCGAAAAGTTCAAACGTTCGGCCGGACATTTTTCGTCCATGATGCTCACCGTGGTTATCACGATGCTGCAGCTCGCGTTTTTCTATCTGGTGCCTTACTTTTTGATGCTCTCTTTTGGCAAGCACGATGTCGACTTTTTCTCGGTTATGGCGGCCAGCGCCTTTGTTCAGCTGCTGAGCTCTGCCGTGCCGCTGCCCGGCGGTACGGGTGGTGCCGAGGGCGGATTTGCGCTGTTCCTGGGCCACTTCTTTGGCTCCGCATCGACTGCGGGCTATCTGCTGTGGCGCTTGATCACCTTTATCGCTCCGACTATTTTGTCCGCGTCCGTGCTAGGCCTTAGAAGCACCCATACCGAGAGCGTCCCCGTGCGCTGGGAACGTTTTAAGCGAAAGCTCGGATGGAGCCGTCAGACGGCTTCTGCGCCGGTTAAATCGCATCCCGCGAATGCTGTTACGGTTGATCCCGTCCAACACGCTCAGAAGCCTTCTGCGGCCTCTAGGCATGAGCGTAAATCCTTCGTGCGCCAGACGGGCGACGGTATTCGTGTGTCTCCGGCGGCGCTCAATAAGCACAAACGCCCCAAGGAGTGAGATCTGTAATCGCTCAGTCTCCACGCGCGGCATGAGTCGTGCGTTCTCTATGATGCTGGCAATATTTGCGTCGGATGTAGGATAATCCCCTTACGTAGATTATTTCTCATTTGTAGAGGAATTCTGATATTTCGAAGGGACACGCTTATGGCCAGCAAGAAACCGCGGCTCGACCGCCGCATCGTCCGAAGCCGCAATGCGATCCTTTCGGCTTTTGAGCGCCTGCTGATGGAAAAACCGCTGGCAGACATTACAGTGAGCGCCATCGCGCGCGAGGCCAATGTCGACCGTAAGACCTTCTACGTTCACTTTGGTACGGTCGACGGTCTGCTCGATGCTATCGCCGAGGATGTCGTGGGGATGATTGTCGATTCGGTTGAGCGTACGCTCGCCTCGTTAGGTAGTGATCCCAACGAGCGTGCCCTCGGTGCGGCGGCGACCTTCTTTAGAACGGTTAACGAGGCATTGTGTAACAACCTGGTACTCAATCGTCAACTGATCGAAAACATTCCGCTCGATGATTTCATGGCACGACTTCGTGCGCCGCTCGAGCGTGAGATTGCCGAGCGCGATCTGCTGCCCATGGGCCTCAAAGACGAGTTGTTCGATTACTATCTGGCGTTTTTGCTTTCCGGTATTATCGGCATTTATCGCGCCTGGGCACTCTCCGACGGCTCGGTTCCCATCGAGCGTATTTCGGAGGTCGCCAACAACCTGACGCTGAGTGGCCTTTCGAGCCTGGAATCTCGTTTCGAATAGCACTTGCGCCATATTCCCCTCTGAGTTGCGGTGAAATAGGGACCGTTTAGGCTGTTAAAAGGCCTATTCAGTCCGTATTTCACCGCAACTCAGAGGGATTGCATTACTGGTAGCGCAGACATTCGACAGGATCGAGCTTGGCGGCTCGGCGGGCGGGGTAGAAGCCAAAGATGACGCCGATGCCCACGGACACGGCAAACGCCAACAGCACGGTCGAAATGGAAAAGCTCGGAGTAATGGCTCCGCTGGCTCCGAACTCGTCCATAATGCCCGAGGTGGTGGCAAAAAACGTGAGCCCCCAGGCCAACAGATAGCCAATCGCAACACCTAAAATGCCGCCAGTGATGCACAGCGCCGAAGACTCGGCCAAAAACTGGGCGGTGATATCTCGGCGGCTTGCGCCCATGGCGCGGCGAATACCGATCTCGCGAATGCGCTCCGTCACGTTGGTGAGCATCATGTTCATGATGCCGATACCGCCCACGAGCAGCGAAATGCTGGCAACCGCGCCCATGATGAGCGAGAACGCTCCCATAAACGAGTTGAGGGCGTCGATGGCGCTTTTCATGGAGCTTACCGTGACGCTATCGTACTCGTCGTCCTCTGAGATGCCCTTTATGCTGCGCACCTTGGTCTCGAGGGTCTTGCAGAGCTCATCCATGTCGGTGCCCTCTGAAGCGAGCGCCGTTACGCTTGGGAACGAGGGGTTGTCGTCACCGTAGAGATCGGCGATCGTGGCGCGCGGCATGTACAGGGTGAGCGAGCCCATTGAGTCGCTGCCACCATCGATGACGCCGATAATCTGCACCTCACCGCCCGATACCTTGATGGTTTTGCCCAGCGCGTCCTGTTCGTTGCCGTACAGCTGACCGGCTCCACCGCGGCTGATGAGCGCCACGCGCGCGCCGGACTGGGACTCGACATTGGAGTAGGTGCGCCCAGCCACAAGCTTGCTCGCACCCACGGTTTCGAGCATGTCGCTGTCCACTCCCTGCGCCATGACGGTATAACTTTTATCTCCGACCTTGTACTCGGAATAGGCGCTATCGACGATGCCAATCTGCTCAATCTGCGGCACCAGCTTGCGAAGCTTTTCCACATCCGAATCGGTGAGTTCTTGGGACGAATAGATCTCTACCATGCGGGCTGCATTGAGGCCCAGGCTGTTGACCAGGCTGTTTTGGATGCCGCCGATGAGCGAAGTCATGGCGATGACCGAGGCGATGCCAATGACGATGCCCAAGATGGTGAGCAGGCTGCGCCCTTTGTTTGCCTCGAGGGAGTGAAGGGCTTCTTGGATAAGATCGCGGGTGCTCATTCCTTCGCTCCTTTCGGCTGATTGGTGGATGTCGAAATCGTGGGCAGGTTGTTCACGGCCCCGCGCAGCGTATGCGGCGCATGCGCAATATACGCGCCGTCATGGATGCGGCCGTCGCGAATGGTCACGGCGCGGTCTGCCTCGGCGGCAATGCCGGGGTCATGCGTGATGAGCACGATGGTCTTGCCGCGATCCTGGAGCTTGTGGAAGGTTTCCATGACGAGTGCCCCGGTAGCGGAATCCAAATTGCCCGTGGGCTCGTCGGCAAGAATGATGGGCGGATCGTTGACAAGGGCGCGGGCGATGGCGACGCGCTGCATCTGTCCGCCCGAGAGCTCTGATATGCGGTGGTCCCAGTGGTCGACCGGAAGCGTGACGGCCTGCAGCGCGTGCACGGCGCGTATCTCTCGCTGGTTGCGGGGTACGTTGGTGTAGGACAGCGGCAACATGACGTTTTCGATGACCGACAGGCGTGGCAGCAGGTTGAAGCTTTGAAAGACAAAGCCGATACTCAGCGCGCGGACCTCGGTGAGCTCATCATCGTCGAGCTCTGCCACGTTGAGGCCTTGCAGGTAATAGTCGCCCGCCGTTGGCTTGTCCAGGCACCCCAGGATGTTCATGAGCGTCGATTTGCCCGAGCCCGAGGGGCCGGTGATGGCCACGAACTCGCCGGGATTCACCGCCAGGCTCACGTTGTGCAGGATATGGGCGCAGCCGGCATCGCTCTCAAAGATGCGGTGCACGTTGCGGATGTCGATGACGGGACGCATTACATGCCCTCGTCGGCGGGCATACTGCCGGAGTCGCCGCCGTCGGCTGTCGTGTTGGCATCGGTGCCAACCACGATGGTATCGCCGTCGCGCAGTTTGGTTACGGGAATGCCAGCATTGACCTCGTTGCCCTGGTCATCGCGCTTGACCTGCGTCTTGCCGACCACGGCCTCGTTGTCGTTTTGGGTTACGACGGTTACCTTTACGCGGTGGGTTTCCTTTCCCTCGTCATCGGTCGCCAGATTGACGTAATAGTTCTCGCCGTCCTCAGTCATCAGGGCCATCGACGGCACCATCACCACGTCATCGAGCTTCTCGGTTACAACCGAGACCTCGGCAGTCATACCCGGCTTAAGTCGCGCGTCGGGCGACTCGATCAAAATGTCGACGTTGAAGGTCACGCTGCCGCCACCACCGTAGCTGGAGTCGGCGTTTGCTACCGAAGCGATAGCCGTGACCGTTCCCTGGCTCACGATATCCGGAAAGGCCGGATAGGTGACGTCGGCACGTTGACCCACGGCAATCTTGGCGATGTCTTTTTCGCCCACCTGCACGGTGACTTTCATCTTGGACAGGTCAGCTATCTGCATGCACTGCTTGCCGCCGCTGGTGTCGCCTTCGCCCATGATCATGCCGCCCGTTACCGTGGCACCCACCTTGGCGTTGAGCTCGACGATGCTGCCCGAGCTGGGGGCCGTCACTGTGCGCTCGGTGGCCTTAGCGTTAGCCTGGTCCAGGGTCGCCTGAGCTGACGCCAGGTTGCGTTGTGCGCTCGATATGGCGCTCGTGTCGGAGGCACCGCTGGATGCGGCTCCCGTTGCGGCGCCGTCAGTTGCATCTATCGCTGGAGCAGCCTGGGCCGCCGCTGCTGCCTTTTGTGCGTTGGCGAGGTCTTCCTGCGCCGCTGCCACCGCGCGCTGCGCCTCTGCCACATTGCGGTCGAGCTCGTCATTTTTAATCGTCATGAGTACGTCGCCCTCGTTGACGGTTTGGCCGGCCTGCACGTCAATCGACGCCACCGTTCCGTCGACAGAAGGGGAGACGACCGAAGCCGAGATGGGCTTGAGCTGGCCCTTGGCTTCGACTGTGGTGGTAAACGTGCCTTCGGTGACCATGTCGGTTACCGGTCCATTGGTGCCTGCGGGTTGCGCGTTGATGACCAGCGTCGCGATGATGGCAATGAGCGCGATGGCAACCACGACACCTGCGGCGATACCGCGCCGGATGAGCTTTTTGCGCCGACGCTCGGCACGCTTCTCCTTGAGCTTTGCATAGGCTTCTTCATCGGAGATATCGGTCGAATCGTCGAGACTCGCATGGGGTTTCCTGGCGTCTGCAGCGCTGATAATCGGCAGGGTCTCGGTGGCATCTTGGGGCATGCGATCGAAATCGCTAGGGCCTGGATTGATCGTGGGGACCTTGGACATAGCGTCTCCTTTATCGATTTGGCTCCGATAAGTATATGCGCCCGTCGTGACGGGCGGGCGCATAGAAGTTGCGGATGACGGTACTGTAAGTTTTGTCGCCGTGCTGTTTACTTGTTGTAGACGTTAGCTGCGTTACGAGTGCACGACCACGCAGAGGCCGACTTTGATGCGCTCGTGGAGCGACTTGGCATCGGCCAGACGCAGGTTGATACAACCGTGGCTACCGCACCACTTGTACGATTCGGCGTTATCGAAACTCGAATCGTTTTGCCAGGTGGCGTCGTGGAATCCGACCATATTGCCCTCGAACGGCATCCAGTAGCTTACCGGGCTCTCGTATTTGGGCTTGCCGGTCTCGGGGTCCTTGGCACCGATGAGTTTGCTGGCGCCATCGTTGCTGTTGATCTGCCATACGCCCTCGGGGGTGGCGTCTTCGCCCGGTTTGCCAGAAATAAAGTTGGCCTCCCACACGATGTTGCCGCTCTCGTCGTAGTAGCGCGCATGTTGCTCGGACAGGTCGACGTCGATATAGGCCTTCCAGTCGGGCTCGCCCTTGGCGGTAAATATGTCAGCCTTCTTGGAGTACGAAATTTCGATCTCGCCGGTCTGCTTGTTGTTGATGGCGTCTTCGACCTGCTTGGCGAGGGTTTCGCTGTCGATGGACCAGCCATAGTCGCCGCCCTCGACTGCGCACTCCTTGCCATCGGCACGCTTCCACCAGCGAGTGGTACCCACGGTGTTAAAGCTATTGGCGAACTCCGCGGCCCAGCCGCTGATCTGCGACGTGTCGAGCGTGGGATTGGCCGGATCGGCAAAGCTAATCCACTGCAGCACGGAGCTGCCGTCGACCTTGCCAGCGTCCTCGCCGTTGAGCTTTAGTGTCACGTTGACGCCCAGGAAATTGTTGGCGGCGTCACATGCGGCCTGAATTTGGTCGTTAGTGAGCGTGCCGTTAAGAGGCTCGTAGGCGTCATTGCCGATCTTGTTGATGTCGACGGTATCCGAAAGCGCAGCGAGCTGAATCTCGGCATATTTAATGACGTGCTCGCGATTGATTTTCTCGTTGGAACGGGCCTTATCGACGGTGAACTTTCCGGCATCCTCATCGTATGAGCTGCTTGCCTCGAACGTACCCGAGCGACCGTTATTGAATTCGTCGATGGCGGCGCCCAGGTCCTCTTCGAACTGCTTCTGGTCGAAGGCATCCGAAAGCATGGACAGATCGACGTCTTGGTCTAAATCGACCGATTCAGTGGCGGCGGTGTTGTTGGTTTTACCGCTGAGCGACTCGATCAAACGAACGGGCCAGATGAAGGCCTCGTTGTGGCCGATGATTTCTTTTGCGGCGGCTTCGCCGTCGACGATGGGCTCTTCGGACTCGGGCTGGTAGGTCCAGCTAAATTCGTCGCCCGTAACGGTGAGTTTGTAGTGTTTCCAAGCCGAACTCACCTTGGTGGCGGCCGATGAGGCATTGGAGAGCGAGACGTCGACGCCGGCGATAGTCGTGTTGGGGTAAGCTACCTGCGAGAACGCCACGACGCCTACGATGTAGACGATGGCAACGAGGCCCAAGACGACAAAGAGGGTCGTTTTCTTGCCGGACTTTTCGCCTGCCCCGCGCTTGTCTGCGGGAGCGTTGTGGCGTGCGTGCGATGGGCCCTGGTTGGGGGTATTGTTCCCTGCGGGATGCTGTTGATAACCCTGGTATTGCTGATGCTGCTGGTGTGCCTGACGATTATGCTGCTGCGAGGTGTGCCCGCCTGCACGATATTGCTGGTTGTGTGGAGGCGCGATGGGGCGCGGTGCCTGCACACCGCCGGTCTGCCTGCTGGGCTTTTGCGGATCGGGAATCAATTGGGTGCGATCGATTTGCGACATCGTTTGCATATCCTTCGAGTTTCGCCTTGCGGCTCATCGTGTTTTATCTGGGCTTGCATTATAGCGATTAGCCTGTTGATTGTGGTATGGAAACAGTAGCAGCTAGAGGAAGTTCACGACAGCCGGTGGAACAACTTTACCTGGGGCAATTCCATGCATAAGCGTTCGTCCCACTGGGTCGCCTGGGAGTTGGGTTGTCTACCCGCACGCGCCGCACCTGGCACAGGCCGAAAGTGCAGCCGGGGCCTGCGCGATGCCGCCTTTTGCCGTCTCGCGCAGGGTGGCCGGCAGCGCGTGGCCCACGGAGAGCATGACGTGCGCCATCTGGTCAAACGGCACCAGGCTCTTGATGCCGGCGAGTGCAAGCTGCGCCGAGCTAAATGCCGCGGCGACGCCGATAGCATTGCGGTTTTGGCACGGCACCTCCACGAGGCCGCCCACCGGGTCGCAGACCAGGCCCAGTAGATTGCTCAGGGCGATGGAGCTGGCGTCGAGTGCCTGCTCGGGCGTGCCTCCGAGCATCTGCACCAGCGCGGCGGCGGCCATGGCGGCCGCGCTTCCCACCTCGGCTTGGCATCCGCCCTCGGCGCCGGCGACGCAGGCGCTCGTGGTGAGGTTGAGGCCGATGGCGGCGGCACAGTAGAGGGCGTCCATGACCTGCTCGTCATCGAGCTGTAGGTGGTCGGCCAGCGCCAGCACGCAGCCGGGGACGACGCCCGCGGAGCCTGCCGTGGGGGCGGCGACGATTACGCCCATGGTGGCGGAGCGCTCGAGCACGGCCATGGCGCGTGCTACGGCTTCGGTCTGGACAGCGCCCATTAAGCTGGAGCTCAGGCCGTTGTGACCGGTGGCGTCGACAAGCTTGGCCTCGCCGCCGATGAGGCCGCCGAGCGATCGCTGCGGATTAGCGATGGGGGTCGTAGTCTCGTCTTTCATAACTTCGAGCACACGACGCATGGAAGCGACGGCGTGCTGCTCGCCGGTCAGGCGCGCCTCGCGCACGGCCATGACGGCGCCGATGTTGAGGCCCAGCTCGCCGCAGGCGTCAAGCAGCTGCTCGCCGTCGTCGAAGATTTCCTTGGCCGAGACGCCGGGGGAGAGCGATGAGGCCGAACCGGGAAGCTCAATGAAGGTGGCGTAATCGACATTGTCGAGCTTGCGCAGCATGGGGACGACGGTATCGTCGGGCGTGCCATCGGTTTCAAACACGGAGTAGGCCTGGCCGCCCACCTCGGTACGGTAGGTGCGGCAGAAGGCGATGTTCACATGCGCGTAGGCGAGCAGGTTCGTGAGCGCGGCGAGCACACCGGGTACATCCTGGTGCGCCACGAAAAGCGTGGAATACATGCCCGAGATGTCGACGCCGACGCCGTTGATGCGGCTGATGCGCATCTTGCCACCGCCCAGGCTCTCGCCGCGGACCTGCGCCGTGGCGCCCGCGTCGTCTTGCATGTCGATGTCCACGGTGTTGGGGTGGATGGAGGCATCATCGCCCTTTATGTCAAAGTGATATTCGAGGCCCTGCTCGCGTGCGAGGTCAAAGGCCTGCTTGATGTTCTCGTCGTCGGTGCCGAGGCCCAGGATGCCCGCGACGAGCGCGCGGTCAGTGCCGTGGCCGCGGTAGGTGTGCGCGAAGGAGTTCCACAGGCCAAAGGTGACCTTGGTGATGCGGCCTTCAAGCAGGCTGGCGGCAACCTGTGCGCAGCGCAGGGCACCGGCGGTGTGCGATGAGCTGGGGCCGACCATGACGGGGCCCAAGATCTCGAATGCCGAGGTCGTAGCTAGTGTTTGCGGCTTGCCTGCCATGGCTGCTCCTTTAATCCATCCCGTCGTCCCGAGGTGCGGGGCATAAGGTCGCCTGCTCGGAC
>CAKTWE010000065.1 GCA_934630385.1 uncultured Collinsella sp. | reverse complement strand
CGCAGCGGCGTGGGCATCTCGACACCCATGCGGCCGAAGGCGTCGGCCAGGACCTCCTCGAGCGCGCTCATAACGTCGTTCTGGTCCACGAAGGACATCTCGATATCGACCTGGGTGAACTCGGGCTGACGGTCGGCACGCAAGTCCTCGTCGCGGAAGCACTTGGCAACCTGGTAGTAGCGCTCGACGCCACCGACCATAAGCAGCTGCTTCAGGAGCTGAGGGGACTGCGGCAGGGCGTAGAAGTTGCCCGGCTGGATGCGGCTGGGAACGATGAAGTCGCGGGCGCCCTCGGGCGTGGACTTGAACAGGGAGGGCGTCTCGACCTCCATGAACTCACGGTTGTGCAGCGCCTCGCGAATGGCAAAGGTAAAGTCGGAGCGCAGCTTGAGGTTGGCCATCATCTCGGGACGACGGAGGTCCAGATAGCGATAACGCAGGCGGGTGTCCTCGCTGGTCTCGATGCCGTCCTCGATCTGGAACGGCGGGGTGACGGACGTGTTGAGCACCTCGGCGTGGTCGGTCAGGACCTCGATCTCGCCGGTCGCGAGCTTGGTGTTGGTGGTCTCCTCGCCACGGGCGCGCACGACGCCGTGAATCTTGATGGGCCACTCGGGACGCATGGTCTCGGCGATCTTAAAGGCGTCGCCGTCGGAGTGTTCGGGGTCGAAGGTGAGCTGCGTGATGCCCTCGCGGTCGCGAAGGTCGCAGAAGATAAGGCCGCCGTGGTCGCGGCGACGGCTCACCCAACCGGTGAGGGTGACCTCTTCGCCCACGTTCTCGCGGCGAAGCTCGCCGCAGGTACGGGTGTGCATGGAATGCTCGTCGATGGGACGGGTCTGGCTCATACCAGTGATCCTCCTTTATGGATCTGTGCCGCCCCGTGTCGTTCCGGGCGGCGTCGTACAGATTTGCCCGGCCTGCGTAAACCGCGCAGCCAGACATGGCGTTCTATCTTATCGCACCTGTGTCGATGTGCCGCGGAAAAGTAGCTCCTGCCCAAAGACTTGACGGAGACGAAACAATTGATGCGCCGTGGCCGTCGCTCAGGCGCGCGGCGTGCGACAATGTGCCCCAATACAACTGCACTCGGAAAGGCCCGCCATGACTGCACGCCTCATCGTTATGGATATCGACTCCACGCTCATCAACCAGGAGGTCATCGACCTGTTGGGCGAGGAGGCCGGCGTGGGCGAGCAGGTTGCGCGGATCACCGAACGCGCCATGCGCGGCGAGCTCGACTTTAAGCAGGCGCTCGAGGAGCGCGTGGGGCTGCTTGCCGGCTTGGACGAGAGCGTATTCGAGCGCACCTTTGAGCGCGTGACGTTTACTCCCGGCGCGTTGGAGCTTGTGCGCTCGGCGCACAGCAAGGGCTGGAAGGTCGGCGTGGTAAGCGGTGGCTTTCACGAGGTCGCTGATAAGATCGTGGCCGCCGCGGGCATCGACTTTTGCCTCGCTAACCGCCTGGAGGTCGTGGACGGCAAGCTCACCGGCAAGCTGGCGGCAGACATCGTGACCAAGGAGTCCAAGCTCATCCAGCTGCTGGACTGGGCAGTTGAGTGCGGTGTCGACATGGCCCATACCGTCGCAATCGGCGATGGGGCAAACGACATCCCCATGATCCAGGCCGCAGGCACGGGCATCGCGTTTTGCGCCAAGCCCAAGACGCGCGAGGCCGCCCCGTTTACCATCGACGAGCGCAACCTGATGCTCGCCATGGACATCATCCTGCGCGACTAGTCGATCCGTCTAACAATTGAATCAGTCTGTCCTATAGTTTCCGAACAATTTTGTCTTAGTGTTCGGAAACATACCCTTTGAGTGCTAGACTTTGCGCCGTCGAAGGGAACATATATGGATAAGCGAGATCTTGAGCAATTGCTGAGCGATGTTGCCGGCGGAGCAGTCACCCCTGCCGACGCCCTCACGCGCATCCAGACGGCTCCGACCGCCGATTTGGGCTTTGCGCAGCTCGATCTTTCGCGCGGGGTGCGCCAGGGAGCCGGCGAGGTTGTCTACGGGGCCGGTAAAACCGCCGATCAGATTGCCACCATTATCGAAGCACTGCGCGATGCCGGCCAGGAGCGCATCCTGGTCACGCGCCTGGATGCCGAAAAAGCCGCGCGCACCGCTGAGCTTCTTGGCAACGGCATCGACCTGGGATATGTCCCGGACGCACAGCTCGCCCTCGTGGGCGGCAAGCCCTCCCCTACCGGCAACGGACGCATCGTCGTCGCCTGCGCCGGCACGAGCGACCTGCCCGTCGCCGAAGAAGCCGCGTTGACGGCCGAGTTCTATGGCAACGAGGTCGACCGCCTCTACGACGTGGGTGTCGCCGGCCTGCACCGTCTGCTCGCGCATGCCGAGGAACTTGCCCAGGCACAGGTGGTCATCGCCATTGCCGGCATGGAGGGCGCACTGGCGAGCGTTGTCGGCGGCCTGGTAAGCTGTCCGGTCATAGCCGTTCCCACCAGCGTGGGTTACGGCGCGAGTTTTGGTGGCGTAGCCGCGCTGCTCGCCATGCTCAACTCCTGCGCCAGCGGCGTTTCGGTCGTCAACATCGACAACGGCTTTGGTGCCGCCTACCAGGCAAGTCTTATCAATCATCTGAGCGCCGGCACGCCCTGCGCCCGTTAAGGAGCATTCCATGTCCAAACATCAGCACACGCTTATCATCGACGGCACCTCGGGCATCAGCGGCGATATGACCGTCGCGGCCCTGCTCGACCTAGGCGCCAGCGAGGAGCACCTGCGCGAGCAGCTCGCCACGCTGCCGGTCGACGGCTTTACGATCGCCGTCACACGCGTAAGCAAGCATGACATCAACGCCTGCGATTTCGACGTCCAGCTTGCAGAGGAGCTCGAGAACCACGATCACGATATGGCCTGGCTCTACGGCAACGAAGCAGCTGCCGAGCACACGCACGAGCATGAGCACCACCATCATGATCATGGCGAGCACGAACACGAGCACTGCCACGAGCATGACCACGACCACGAGGGCCACCATCACGCCCACCACCATCACCACCGTTCTTTGGCTGACGTCACCGCCATCATCGATGGCTCGCAGTTAAGCGATGGCGCCAAGCGTCGCGCCCTCGCCATCTTTACCGCGCTCGCCGCTGCCGAGGCCAAGGCTCACGGCAAAACGCCCGAGACCGTCATGTTCCACGAGGTGGGCGCCGTCGACTCCATCGTCGACGTCTGCTCTGTCGCCATCTGCCTCGATGACCTGGGTATTGAGGACATCGTGGTCGAGTCGCTCTCTGAGGGTCACGGTACCATCCGCTGTGCCCACGGTCTCATGCCCATTCCCGTCCCCGCTGTCGTCAACCTGTGCCAGGCGGGCAATATCGCCCTCACGCCCGCACCGGTCGCCGGCGAGCTCGTGACGCCCACGGGTGCCGCCATCGTCGCCGCACTGCGCACGTCCGAGCACCTGCCGGCCCGCTACCGCATCGAGGCCGTCGGCTACGGCGCCGGTAAGCGCCCCTACGAGGGCTGCTCCGGCACGCTCCGTTGCCTGCTTGTTCATGTGGATGCATAGCCATGGATGCCCGCAAAACCAAAAGCCGCGCCGCTATTGTCACGGCGTTTTCCGAGCTCCTTCGCGAGGAGGACTACGGCAAGATCACCGTCGGCGACATCATCGCGCGCGCTCACGTAGGCCGCGCGACATTCTACGGCCTCTTTAAGAGCAAAGATGACCTACTGTCCAAGCTCGTGAGCGACATCTGCACCCACGCCCTCGACGACGATGGCACACCGCTCGACGACCCGCTCGTGCAGGTCGAGCATATCCTCAACAACCTCTGGGAGCGCCGCCAGGGCGTACGCGCCCTCGTAGCCGGCGCCGGCTCACGCGTCTTCGCCGACTGCTTACGCAAGACCATCATGTCACGAGCAGCCGAAACCGTCCCTACCGACCCAAACGGCCCCGCCGCCACCATGGACCGAAGCTTCCTACTACACCACATAGCCTCAAGCTTCGTAGGAATGGTCCAATGGTGGGCCTGGCACAACTTCCAAGCCCCAAAAGAGGACGTAGCCAAAGACTACCTATCAGCCATAAAACCCCTCTTCAACTAAGTAAGAAGCTCATCCCAAAGCATCGCCCCAACCCAAGCCGCCACGCATCCCAAAGCGTCACTCGCACCTCAACGCCCTCAACAGCAACAAGCCCCTTCCATCCAAATTCAGATTTATATGTTGGGTTGCTTGTACGAACGAACCCGGATTCCCGCAGGTCACGGCACAAGTTAACTTTCCGCCGCATTCCGCAGGACGCAAGAAGCCCCCGCCGCACGAAGTGCGCAGCGGGAGCTTCTTGCATGTCCGAGGACGCGGCTGAAAGTTAACCTATGCCGGACCCGGGCGTTCTATCAATTGTCTTGGACTAGAACATGCCCAAGAAACCATGCACAAACAGCGCAGCCACGATGGCACCGACAAACGGAGCGATGCCAGGAACAAGCAGGCCGTACTTCCAGTTGTTGTCAGCCTTGTTCTTGATCGGCAGCACCTGATAGGCCATGCGAGGACCAAGGTCACGAGCCTGGTTCATGGCGAAGCCGGTGATGCCGCCCATGCCCATGCCAACGGCCCAAACGATCAGGCCGACGCAAATTGCGAGCATCAGAACGTTCTCGCCGGCGCGGCTAGCGGCAGCGAGGATAGCGCTGATGAACACAAAGGTGCAGATAGCCTCGCAGAAGAAGTTACGAGCATAGTTCGTGCCCTCGGTGGTGGGGTTGGTCGAGAAGATGTTGCGCTGAGCAATGGGGTCGACGACGCCCTCGGAAGCCTTGAACTCATCGGCATACATCAACCAAGCGATTACGGCACCCACAAAGCCGCCGAGCATGTCGGCAATCATGAAGGGGATGCAGCTGCTCCACGGCACCAGGCCCACGATGCACTGGGCAAGCACCATAGCCGGGTTCATGCACACGGCGCCGCCAAAGACAAACAGGCAGACCGAGATGCCAAAAGACCAAGTGGTGATGGCAAACATGTGGCCGGAGCCCTGATATTTGGTGCCCTTGAGCACCGTATCGCAGTGCACGCCCACGCCAAAGATGATCATGAGGGCCGTTGCGCCGAATTCGCAGAGGAGTTTGGTAAGCATAAAACCTTATCTTTCTTGTCGGTTATAAACGATTCGTTTAGGCCGCGCACTAGTGCTGCGCAACAACAACGCCCAGGCCATCGGGAATGACGGCAACCTTGGCATCGGCACCCTTCATCTCAAAGGCGAGCTTGAGCGCCTCCTCGATAGTGTTGACCGGCGTCATGTGCATATCCTTGAGCATCTGGTGATCGCACAGGTCGGTGACCATGATCACAGGGTGATGCGCCAGGATGCGGGCAAAGATCTGGCTCGTCCACTGGTCGGGCAGGGTCTCGTCCTTGGGACGATCGATGCAGGCGCGCTCAAACTCCGCCGGATCGTTGTCGGCGATGTTGTGATAGAAGCCCTCGCCGCCGTGACCGTCGGCACAACCGGCGACGTCGATGATCACACCGCCCTCGGAAAGCGTGGCCTCGGCAGCGCACATGCCCTTCACAGCCTGATAGATGTTCTGATCGAGGGGGTAGCCACCGTTGGTGGTGATGGCAATCTCGCACTCGACGGGCTCAACGCCGGCAAGGCTCTTCACGAACTCGCAACCGGCCTCGTGCGCCTTGTGGATGTCGCCGGCAAAGGAGCCGATGACCTCATGCTTGCCGTTGAGCACAACGTTGAGCACAAAGGCAAGGTGAGCCATCTCGGCGGCGGCGAACATGTCCTCGCTCACGTGGTTGTGGCACAGGTTGCCGGCACGCGAGTGGGAATCGTTCACAAACTGACCGTTGTGGTTGTACATGATGGTCTTGTAGCTGGCGATGCCAGGCAGGACGGACTTGCGGCTACCAGAGAAACCGGCAAAGAAATGCGGCTCAATGAAGCCCTCGGCAAGCAGCAGATCGCAATCGGCAGCAATCTTGTTGATGATGCACTCGCCACCAGAAGGCAGGGTGCCGATCTTTTTCATCATGCTGTCGTCGGTCGCGACATGCATGACGATCTCCTCGTTAGCGACGATCTCCTCGCCGTACTTGTTAACGAGTTCCTCGTGCGTCGAGGGGCGATGCATGCCGGTCGCGACCAGGATGCGCACACGTGCCTCGGGAGCGGCAGTGTGGATGTGATGCAGCAGAATAGGCATCGTCACACGCGAGGGAACG
Source organism: uncultured Collinsella sp. (assembly GCA_934630385.1). Taxonomy (GTDB): domain Bacteria; phylum Actinomycetota; class Coriobacteriia; order Coriobacteriales; family Coriobacteriaceae; genus Collinsella. The sequence goes on along the minus strand of CAKTWE010000065.1, from coordinate 3,463 downwards.
GGACGCGTATGGTCGGAGCTAATGATGACGATATCCTTCTTGCCAGCACAAAGCTCCTCGAGCGAAGGCGAGCCATAAGGGTTGGCAAGTGACTCCTCTACCAGCTCTTCCTGAGATTTTGTAGTCTTAAACTCGTTTTGATGACCTTCCATCACACCCGCGAAGTTCTTATCCTCGAGCTCCAGATGCAACGTCTTGTGGTCAAACGGCAGTTCACATTCAAACAATGACGAGCGCCCTCTTCCTTTCAACTGACACACTAGATAAACCGTTGGAAGGATACGCCGCTCACCGAAAAACACCACCGTCCACCGACTCATTAACACAACGTTCATATTTGGCCCACAACAAAACAACCGCGATCCCAAACGAGACCGAGGCCGCTACAGTCGTAAGTCGAGAAGCGCCACATGCATCTCAATCCCGATCGATAAGACGCGAGGCGCGAAGCGCCAAATGCGCCGCCGGGACAGACCCCATCCAAAACGCGCGAAGCGCACCATCTTTTTTCCCAGCCAGTAATCCGCCGAAGACCGGACATTGCAGGGCCCGCCATCAGCTTACTTTTAGGCACACTCCGCAGGACGCAAGAAGCCCTCGCCGCACTCCACATTGGGCGCGAAGCGCGCCTTTCTTCCCTTCAGCCCGTAATCCGCCGAAGACCGATGACGAAGGGACCCGACGGGTTTCCCTCTGAATGCATTCCGCAGCACGAAGCCCCCTTATCCGCAGCTCCGAAGGAGCAGGATAAGGGGGCTTCAAGTGCGAGGACGCATTCAGAGGGAAACCCATCGGGTCCCGGTGAGAGCCACAGGGCTATCGATTACCCCGTGTTCTGCAATCCTGCCGAGACGCCGGTCACAGTCGAAAGAATCAGGCTCATGTACTCGGCCTTCTTCTCCTCCGCCATCTCGTCCTGGTTCATACGCACCTCGCGAAGGGCGCGAACCTGGGCGATGGATAGGGCGTCAACATAGGGGTTACGCACGCGGACGGCGCAGCCGAGCACGCGACGACGCTGCAGCGGCCATTCATCACCGACGATGGCAAGGACCCACTTACGGGTGAGCTGCATCTCGGTAAAGACCTTCTCGGACAGATCCTGGCGATCGCCCAGGTGCAGATACATCTTGGCGATGCGCTGGTCGGTCTTGGCGATCGACATCTCGATGTTGTCGATAAAGGTGCGGAAGAACGGCCACTCCTGGTAGGCAGCCTTAAGCTGGTCAAGGTCGCCAAACTGCTCGCAGGCGGTGCCCAGGCCGTACCAAGCGGCCAGGTTAATGCGCGCCTGGCTCCAGCTGAAGATCCACGGAATGGTACGCAGGTCGTCGAGCGACTTGGCACCCAAACCGCGCTTGGCGGGACGCGAGCCGATCGGCAGCAGACCGACCTCGGTCAGCGGCGTCACGGTCGAGAACCACGGTGTAAAGTCCTCGGTGTTCAGCAGGTCCAGATAGCGCTCGTGGCTTGCGGCATTGAGCTTCTCGGCCATATCCCAGAACTTCTGTGTGGTCTCGGTGTTGGTCTTCTCGACGCTCGGGGCCGACTGCAAAAGCGTTGCGGCGGCAACGGACTCAACATGGCGCTGAGCCAGCGTGCGGTTGCCGTAACGGGCAAAGATGACCTCGCCCTGCTCGGTGAGCTTAAAGAAGCAGTTGACCGAACCCTTGGGCTGCGCCAGCACGGCCTTGTTGGCCGGGCCGCCACCACGGCCCACGGCACCGCCGCGACCGTGCATGAGCACCAGGTCGATATCGTTCTTCTCGGCCCACTTGGCAATGCGCTCCTGCGCGGAGTGCAGCGCGAGCATGGCCGTGGTAGGACCGGCATCCTTGGAGGAGTCGGAATAGCCCAGCATGACCTCCATGCGGCGGTTGGTCTGGGCAAGGCGCTTTTGCACCACGGGCAGCGTAAGCATCTGGTCGAGCACGTCGACGCAGCCCTCGAGGTCCTCGAGCTGCTCGAACAGCGGGATCACGTCGAGCTCGGGCACGTCCTCCTCGTGCGCAAAGGACAGGTGGGCAAGCTCAAAGACGTCGGCCACATGCTGGGCGCTCTTGGTGAACGAGATGATGTAGCGGTGCGCCATCTTCTTGCCGTAGCGCTTTTGGATGGAGCCGATAGCGCGGAAGGTGTCGATGGCCTCGCGCGTCATGGGCTGCAGGTCGCCATGGATACCGTTCTCGTGGATATCCTTGAGGGCGCGGGCGTGCACCACGGAGTGCTGACGGAACTCCATCTCGACCATGTGGAAGCCGAAGGACTCGACCTGCCAGATGATGGTCTGGACCGGGCCGTAGGCGGCACGGACGGCTCCGCAAGCGGCCAGCGACCGCTGGACGACGCGCAGGTCCTCCAGGAACTCATCGGCGCTGTGGTACATGGTGTCGGTGATACGACGCACGGTGGCGTTCAGACGGTCAGCCATGACGAGCATGACGGCGCGATGCGGCTCGTGCTCGGAGATCAGCTCGGCGCGGGCCGTGTACCGAGGGCTCATCTCGACCTGATGGTTCCACAGGTTGATGAGCTCGGCAGACGGCTTGCTATAGGTGGCCTCGAGCGTGAGGTTGCGGCCGATACGGCGGCACTTGTCCTCGAGCTTGAGCACCATGTGGGTGAAGTACTTGGCGGCGACCTCACGGCTCACCTTGGCGGTGACGTTGGGGTTACCGTCGCGGTCGGAACCGATCCAGCTGCCGGGATGGAAGAACGCCGGGCACAGCGGCGGCACGGTACCGGCCTTGTCGCCCAGCACCCAGTCGTCAAAGCGACGATAGATGACGGGGATGACGTCGAACAGCGTGTTATCGAAGATGTCGATGATGGTATCGGCTTCCTCGACCGGCGTGGGCTTCTTGAGCGCGATGGGGCTCGTACGCACCAGGGCGTCGATCTCCTGCAGCATATGGCGCTCGTTCTCCACCAGGTCGGAGCCGCCCAGACGCGGACGCTCCTCCAGCAGATTGGAGATACGGCGAATCTTGCCCTCGACGGCCTTGCGACGGGCCTCGGTGGGATGTGCGGTAAAGACAGGGTGGAACTCGAGCTTGCCGAGCAGTTCGTTGGCGCCCTCGACACCCATCTCGTTTACCAACTGGTGATAGGCGACGGTGAGCTCGTTGGCGGGATCGACCTCGGTATCGGTCGACGCACCGGCCTCGCGCTCGCGCAGCTGCGCCACACGGTAGTTCTCCTCCGACAGGTTTGCCAGGTGGAAGAAGCTCGTAAAGGCGCGAACGATGACCTGCTGCTTATCGAGCGGCAGGCTGTCGATCAGATCGACGACCTCACGGAATGCCACGGCGGTGGACTCGTCGGCGGTGGGCACGCCCTGCTCGTCGACGGCCTCGTCGGCAGCGCGGGTACCGGGGTTGCCGGCATTGGCCACAATCTCGGCCGACAGGATCTTGTCGAACAGGTCCGCGATCTCGGGATCATACTCGCTAAGCACACGACG
>CAKTWE010000064.1 GCA_934630385.1 uncultured Collinsella sp. | reverse complement strand
GTGTTCGCACCCTCCTCTTCCTGGATAACGGTTCTGGTGTACCGCAGGATATGCAGGAGCGTATCTTCGATGCCCGTGTCACCTCCAAGCTCGAGAGCATGAAAATGGACCGTTGGGGTGTTCACGGTCGTGGTATGGCGCTGTTCTCTATCAAGCAGAACACGGATGAGGCACGCGTTGTTACATCGGGCGTCGATTTGGGCTCTGCGTTTAAGGTGTGCGTTGCCACCGATCGCTTGGGTGAGCGCGCCGACCAGTCGAGCTGGCCTCAGGCCGTTAAAGACGAAGACGGACGCTATGTATGCGCTCGCGGCCCCCACAACATCATTCGCGCTGCGTGTGAGTTTGCCCTTGAGGAGCTGCGTAGCTGCGATGTGTACCTGGGCTCTCCGTCCGAGATCGCTGCGACCCTGTACGCTCAGGCTTCGAGCCGCCTCGATACGTCGCGCCTGCTCTTTATCGACGACGAGTGCGAGCTTCCGGTTATCGATCGCTTGGGCCTTGCCTCTGATGCCGAGGACTTTATCAGGATCTGCTCCGGGCTCGGTCTCGAGATGTCCGAGCGTACTGCCCACCGTATTCTGTCGGGACAGATTAAGCCCGTTCGCGGCGTGTCCGCGCGTCTGTTGCGCGAACGCGATTCCACCTCGCATGCGCCGGCTCCCGTCGATCTTGCTAAGGACCGTCGAGGCCTTCGTATCGCCAAGGATGACATGGCGCAGTTTTCGCGTGCTGTCGAGCGCGACTTTAACGACCTCGCCGCCCGGTATTACCTCAATCTGTGCGGCGACCCTAAGATTCGCGTTTCGCGTGATCGCATCACCGTGACGTTCGATCTTGCCAAAGAGGAATAGCATCTTTACCGAGTCCGCTCGGTACGATACAGTTATTGCAGTTAAAACGTACTTTTAAACGCAGGAGTTTCTTCATGGATTGCCTGAAGGTATCAAGCAAATCATCACCCGCGTCCGTAGCCGGCGCCATTGCCGGCATGGTCAAAGATGGCGTACCCGTCAATATTCAGTGTGTCGGTGCCGGTGCCGTCAACCAGGCCATTAAGGCCGTGGCTATTGCGCGCGGCTTTTTGATTCCCACGGGCTTCGATATCTCCTGCGCGCCGGTGTTCTCCGATATTCTCATCAACGGGGAATCTCGCACGGCGATCCGTCTCTCTATTTACGTTCATCAAATCAATCGAGCCGCCATGGATAACGTCGTTGTTGATGACGTTAAGCCTGTGGCGTAGCGTTTGCTTAGTTTGATTTGCTTCCATCGTTAGGACACATGAATATGGACCAGCGTTCCGCACGCGAAATTCTTGCCGGCAAAACCTACTTTATCCGCACGTTTGGCTGTCAGATGAATCAGCACGATTCCGAGCGCGTGAGCGGCTTGCTTGATTCATATGGCTGCCTTATGGCGCTCGATCCCGAGCATGCCGATATCGTTGTCTTTATGACGTGCTGCGTGCGCGAGGCCGCCGATACGCGCCTGTACGGTCAATGCAATTCCTGCAAAAGCCTGCCGCCTTCGCCCTCGGGTAAGCGCGTGGTTGCCGTAGGCGGTTGTATCGCCCAGCGCGACGGTGAGGGATTGCTTACCAACGTCGATAATGTCAACGTCATTTTCGGCACGCATTCCATCGCACATGTGGCTGAGCTCATTGCTGAGGCCTTCCTGGATGGCAAGCGTCATATCCGCACCAATGAGCATGAGGACTCGGATGCCATGAGTATGCCGTGGCATCGTGAGACCCAGTATCACGCCTGGGTGCCCATCATGACGGGCTGCAACAATTTCTGCACCTATTGCATCGTGCCGTATGTGCGCGGCCGCGAAAAGAGCCGCCCCTTCGAGGAGATTGTCTACGAGGTGACCGGTCTGGTGCGCCAGGGCGTGCGCGAGATCACGCTGCTGGGCCAAAACGTTAACTCGTATGGCCGTGATCTGTTTGGTAAGCCGCGCTTTGCCGACCTGCTGCGCGCCGTTGGCGATACGGGCGTGGAGCGTATCTTCTTTACGTCCTCGCATCCCAAGGACCTACTGCCCGAGACTATCGACGCCATGGCCGAGACGCCTGCCGTCATGCCGCAGCTGCACCTGGCCGTTCAGTCGGGCTCGACCCGCATTCTAAAAGAGATGAACCGTCGCTATACGCGCGAGGACTATCTGGACCTGGTCGATCGCATCCGCAACCGCATGCCCGATATTGCGCTATCGACCGATATTATCGTTGGCTTCCCCGGTGAGACCGAGGAAGACTTTGAGCAGACGCTCTCGCTTGCCGAGACCGTTCGCTATGCTCAGGCCTATACGTTTATCTACTCCAAGCGCGCTGGCACCCCGGCCGCCGAGATTGATGATCCCACACCGCACGAGGTCATCCTTGAGCGCTTTAACCGACTGGTCAAGGTTATCGAGACGACAGCGCACGAGTACAACCAGGGTGAGCTCCATACCGTGGTACCGGCGCTCATTGAGGGTACGAGTAAAAAGAACGATGCGGTGCTGCTGGGCAAGAGCCCCAAGAATCAGACTGTTCATGCGCCCATTCCCGAGGGATATAGCATCGACCAGCTTATTGGTAAGATCGTTGATGTTGACGTCGACGTTGCTAAGACGTGGTATTTGTCAGGCTCCGTTGTGGGTGAGCCGCGCTAATGATTTCTCCCGAGGCAGGTCTTTCCGCCGTTGCGATTGTTGGTCCGACTGCGGTTGGTAAAAGTGACGTCGCTGACCGTTTGGCCGCTCGCCTTTCGTCTGAAGTGCTTTCGTGTGATGCGATGCAAATCTATCGCGGTATGGATATCGGCACCGCAAAGATGACGCCCGATGAGTGTACGGCGCCCCTGCGTCTCGTTGACATCGTAGAGCCGGGCGTAGCGTACTCTGCAGCGCTTTATCAGGCCGACGCTCGCGCGCATGTTGAGCGCCTGCTCGGGTCTGGACGTCTTCCGGTGTTTTGCGGGGGTACGGGCCTGTATCTTAAGGCCGCCCTCGATGAGATGGACTTTCCCTCGGGAGAACTTGAGGACGATCGCCGTGCGGGTTATCAGGAACTTGCCGAGCGCATCGGTGAGGAAGCGCTTCATAAGCTGCTTGCCGAGCGCGATCCTGAGTCTGCCGCGGTCATTCATCCTCATAATGTGCGCCGCGTGATTCGTGCGCTCGAAATGCATGATGACGGCGTTTCATACGCGCAGCAAAAGTCACAGTTTGGTGTTCCACGTGAGCATTATCATGCCTTGTGGTTTGGCCTGACACGCAATCGTGAACTGCTATACGAGCGCATTAACCAGCGCGTTGACCTCATGTTTGAGCAGGGTCTTGTTGATGAGGTCCGTGGCCTTATGGACCAGGGGCTTGAAGATGCGCTCACTTCGATGCAGGCAATTGGCTACAAAGAGATCATTGACGCTTTTAACGGTGTGATGACTATGGATGAGGCTCGCGACCTCATTAAGATGCGTTCGCGTCGTTATGCCAAGCGTCAACTTTCATGGTTTAAACGCGACAACCGTATCCTATGGTTCGATATGGACGAGTTTACGATCGATGAGGTCGTTGAGGATATCTTGCATCGCATCGAGGCTGCCTAATGGCCCGGTTTCCCCTTGTTCTCACGGCACCCGAGCCCGAGCGCACCATTCTTGTCGGCGTCGAGTGGCGCGACAATGCGTGGCCGCTCGATCGTTCGCTCGATGAGCTTGAGCGCCTGGCACACACGGCTGGTGCCCAGTGCGTAGCGCGCCTGTCGCAGCGGTTGGTAAAGCCGTATCCCAAATCGTTTATCGGTTCCGGCAAGGTTGAAGAGCTGTGCGGCTTAGTGCATCGCATGGATGCCGATGTCGTTATTTTTGACGACGATCTGACGCCTTCACAGCAGTCATATCTGGAGAAGGCCGTGGGCGAACCGGTTAAGATTATCGATCGTACGGCGCTCATTCTTGATATTTTCGGCCTGCATGCCCAGACGCGTGAGGGCCGTCTACAGGTGCAGCTGGCGCAGCTGCAGTATCTGCTGCCTCGCTTGCGTGGCATGTGGAGCCATCTTGCCAAGGAACAGACGCGTGGCGGAATCGGCTCGCGTTTTGGACAGGGTGAGAGCCAGCTCGAGGTCGACCGACGTCTGATCCGCAACAAGATTGCCGCGCTTCGTCGCGAACTTAAACAGGTCGAACAGAGGCGTGATGTACAGTCCAAGAGTCGTATTGAGTCACCGGCGTTTCGAGTTGCGTTGGCCGGTTATACCAATGCCGGTAAGTCGACGTTGCTCAATCGTCTGACCGGGTCTACGGTGCTTTCGCAGGACAAGCTGTTCGCCACGCTCGATCCAACGACGCGCTCGTATCGTCTTCCCGGCGGTCGCGGTATGACCATTACCGATACGGTCGGCTTTATTCAAAAGCTGCCGCACGGTTTGGTCGATGCTTTTAAATCGACGCTGTCCGAGGTACTTGGCGCTGATTTAATCCTCAAAGTCGTGGATGCGTCTGACGAGGATTACGAGCGTCAGCTCGCGGCGGTCGATCGCGTTCTTGACGAGATCGGTGCCGGAGAGCGTCTGACACTGACCGTGTTCAATAAAATCGATCTGCTCGATAGCGTGGACCGTCTGAGTTTTAGACGTCGTTATTCCGAGGCGGTCTTGTTCTCTGCCGAGACCGGTGAGGGGCTCGACGCCTTAGTCGATCGCATCGCTCGTGAGGCTGCAGCAACGGATGTCTTGCTTTCGGCCGACATTCCGTATCGCGAAGGGGCTCTTATCACGCTTGTACACGAGCAGGGAACTCTTTTGCACGAAGAATATCTCGAGGACGGCGTTCGCATCGTTGCGAAACTGCCCGCTCGCATTGCGCCTCGACTCGAGCGTTATCGCACAGAGTAAACGAGCTCTAAAACGCCCAGAATGACGGGCTGGTGTATCAAATAAAAGGGGAGTGCATGACGCCCCAGAACGGCCAGCGCCGGTAAGGGGTTGGCGTAGGCCCAGCTTGGGACGGGTTTATCGATTCCTTGCGCTCTGCGTGCGGCGAAGTATCCTGCGAGATACATAAAGATAAACGGTATGATGGGGTAGTAATCACCCGAGACAAACACAGGGCTCGGAAATCCCAGCCACGCCAGGCAGGGGATAGGGTAGACCGTTTTGGGGATGCTCCAGGTGAGGGCGAACAACACAAGGCATAGGAGCATGCCCCATTTTGCCGATATCCTCTTAAGGACGGGATCGGTCAACGCCACGATGCCGGTACATGCGGCCATGCAGTAGATGATGCCAAAATTAACCGAGTCGTCGACTGAGACAAGTGTTGTTGCCAACCAGACGACGAGTGCTGCTAAGGCGTATTTGGCGGCACGTTTGATATTGTTGTGCGAAAGGGTGCACATCCATCCCGCGATGAACAAAAAGACCCAGCTAATACTGGCGCGCCAGATATCCTGGAACATGCCCTGCGTAAACCAGGGCATGTTCCAGCCATAGAGGTAAGCCAAGTCATAGCAGGCGTGAAAACCTGCCATCGAAAGCATCGTAAACCCGCGGACGGTATCAAAGATGGTGATGCGTTGTTGCATTACGAGAACCGGCGCATTAATCCGACAACCTTACCCAAAATGACTGGGTTCGTCGCATAGATGGGCTCCATGGTGTCGTTCTCGGGCTGCAGGCGTACACGTCCCTGCTCCTTATAGAATGTCTTGACGGTTGCCGAACCGTCAATCATGGCCACGACAATCTCACCGTTCATGGCGCTCTTCTGCTCTCGCACAATGATGTAGTCGCCATTGTAGATGCCGACGTTAATCATCGAGTTCCCATGCACCTCAAGGATAAAAGATCCCTGATCGGTGGCGATTTCAGTCGGAATGGTAAATGTATCCTCGATATTCTGTTCTGCGAGAATGGGAATCCCGGCTGCGACGCGACCAACGAGCGGCAGCGAGACTGTTCCGCGAGGTGCGGCGGGTTCGTCGGATTTGGAAATCGAGACGGAGGAACCGTCCTCATCGAAGAGCTCCAGAGCACGCGGCTTGGTTGCATCGCGTTTGAGCAGCCCACGCGCTTCTAGGGCAGAGAGATGCGCGTGTACCGTGCTAGGGGAGGACAGGCCCACAGCCGAAGCCATTTCGCGTACGCTGGGCGGATAACCCTTTTCCTGCTGGTATTCCTTGATGAAGTCGTAAATCTGCTGCTGACGCTTGGTAATTTTGCGAGCCATCAGGGGATCCTCTCTTCCGACGTCAAACAAATGTTCGGTTTTTGCTTGACAGGAACAACTGTTCGAAGATAATAATAACCGAACACTCGTTCCCGCGCTAGACTTTTTTGTCCGTGCGGCTTGTTAAAACTGTTCTCAGCAAAACACGCGAGAGGAGAACATGATGAACGCAACGAATTTGGTCCAGGGTAACCTTGCCCTTAAGCTCGAGACGCCTGCTGAGCCCACGTTTACCGTCGTTAAAGGCGGTCGCTCCCGTTTTCAGCCTGTTGCGGCAACGCCCAATCGCGCTCAGCATTCGGTTGTGGCCGCGGCCCCCGTTGCCCTGAAGGCTTCAACGATCGTTGCTTTCGCAGTCGCGTTCACGCTTTTCTTCGTGCTCGCAACGACGGTGTTTACCGCCCGTCATGCTGCCTATGCGGATTCCGTGTCCAACGTCACGTACGAGACGGTGCGCGTTCATACGGGCGATTCCCTATGGTCCCTTGCCGAAGAGCATCCGGTTGAGGGTCTTACCACGCAGGAGACTTCCTATATGATCCGCAGCGTCAATCACCTGGAGCGTGGGTCACTCGATGCAGGTGCCGTTCTTAAGGTTCCTGCTCGCCCGTAATCATTATCCTGTCGTGCATGGTACCCTTGTAATCGTTTAAAAGGAGGTACCATGCGTTGTCCCAAATGCGGCAAGGCACACACCCGCGTTGTCGATTCCCGTATGCAGGAATCAAACAATACGATTAAGCGGCGTCGTGAATGCTGCTCGTGCAACTACCGATTTACAACCTTCGAGCGTTGCGAAGATCCGATTGAGGTCATAAAGTCCGATGGCTCCAAGCAGCGCTTCGATCGCAATAAGTTGCTGGTCGGCCTGATGCGTGCCACCATCAAACGTGACATCGACACCAAAAAGCTCAATGAGATTATTGACGACATCGAGGTCGAGCTTCGCTCGCGTACGCTGACGGCTGTGACTTCGCATGAGCTGGGCGATATGGTTCTAAAGCGCCTCGCAAGGATCGATAAGGTCGCCTATATCCGTTTCGCCTCGGTCTATCGCGACTTCAAGGATGTCGATGAGTTTCTGCAAGAGCTCGACAAGCTAAGGTGATTTCATGTCCAACATTACGGTCAACATCAAGCGTCTCGATCCCACGGTCGAGCTTCCCAAGTACGCTCATCCCACGGATGCCGGCCTGGACCTCCGTGCCAACGAAGATTGCATCCTTAAGCCCTTCGAACGCCGTTTGGTCTCCACAGGCATAGCCATCGCACTGCCCGATGGCTATGCCGGCTTTGTCCAGCCCCGTAGCGGTCTGGCCATTAAACAGGGACTGTCTATAGTCAACACGCCAGGCCTCATCGATGCCCACTACCGAGGAGAGCTCAAAGTTATCCTCATCAATCTGGATCCCGACAACGACATCCAGATCAACAAAGGCGACCGCATCGCTCAGCTCGTCATCCAGGAAGTCCCCACGGTCAACCTCGTAGAAGTAGAAGAGCTCGACCATACCGATCGAGGGGCCGGCGGTTTCGGTTCAAGCGGCATTGCCTAGCTAGATACAACTGTCTAGATTGGCCGCCGTTTATCAAAGGCGTTTATAGAAATTAATCGCTTCGTAATAGGGTAGTGCGCGGGGTGTCATGGTTGCTCAAATTTGGGTACGAGCGCAATGAGCGTATTCGTTTCGAAGAGAGGAGCATTCATGACTTCCGATCATCCGATCGATGTTGCAATTATCGGTGGCGGTCCCGCGGGATATTCAGCAGCCATTTATGCTGCCCGCGCCAACCTTACAACCACGGTCTTTGAGCAAGGCATGTCCGGCGGTCAGATTGCCACGACCAACGAGATCGAGAATTACCCCGGCATTCCATTGCTGAGCGGCGCTGAGCTCGGTGAACGTTTTCAGCAGCATGCCGAAGGACTTGGCGCCCAGGTGAAATGGAGCATGGTGACGGGCATTGACTACGATGCGGATGCCGCGAAGTTTACCATCCATCACGATAGAGGCGACACAGAAGCCAAGAGCGTCATTGCGTGCATGGGCGCCACACCGCGTCCCGCCGGCTTTGTTGGGGAGGATACCTATCGCGGTCGTGGTGTTTCGTATTGCGCAACGTGCGACGGCATGTTCTTCCGCGGTAAGCACGTGTTTGTTATCGGTGGCGGCAATGCGGCTTGCGAGGAGGCTCTGTTTCTATCCAATATTGCCAGTTCCGTCACCATCGTTCTGCGTCGCGATCAGTTCCGTGCGCCCGACGGCGTGGTGAAAAAGGTACTCGCGAAGGACAATATTTCAGTTAGGTACCAAACTAGTATTGTCGAGCTTTCAGGTGACACGATGCCCACGACGATTACCTTTAAGGACAACGCTACGGGTGAAACGTGCGCCGAGACCTTTGACCCCGGTTCGTTTGGCATCTTTGTCTTTACCGGCACGCAGCCCCATACCGAGGTTGTCGACCATCTGGTCGATCTGGCGTCTGATGGCGGTATCCTTACCGACGAGTCGATGGTCACCCGTACACCTGGTCTATTTGCTGCCGGTGATATTCGGTCCAAGCGTTTACGTCAAGTTGTGACCGCCGTTTCGGATGGAGCCATAGCGGCAACCAGCGCTTACGCTTTTCTTCGCGGATAAGTACGATAATATATCTTATGTAAGGTTGTTCTATTTGGCTGATATTCGCCTCTGGATCGATGAGCAAATGCTTTTAAGATCCCGGGGCGTTTTCATATCGATTTTGAGGTTCTCATCGTAAGAGCTATATAAATGACCGTTCTAACGTGGTATGCAAAACCACATAATCTAGAATAGAAAATAAATACGAACGGAGGCCTCTTATGAACCACGCTAAACACGTTATCCCGATGTCCGATACATCGGTCAGCATTAAGCCAGAGGATATTCAACCAACGGTGCTGCCCGATGCATTTATCCAGTCCGAAATGGTGCGTAGACTCAACACGTTGAGCCTACCGCGTTATGACCAACTGCCCAATGTGACGCTCTACCGCGATCAGGTCATTGAGTATGTTGCACTGTGGATGGAGCCGCTTTCCATTTGCGTGGAGCAGCCCGTTATTACGCCTTCGATGATCAATAACTATGTGAAGGTCGGCCTCGTTCCTGCTCCCGTTAAAAAGCAGTATGGTCGTGAACAGATTGCGCGCTTGATCGCTATCTGCATCTTTAAGCAGGTGCTTCCCATCGCGGCAGTCCAAGCGCTCTTTACTATTCAGCGTTTGAGCTACGATGCGCCGACCGCTTTCGATTATGTGGTCGACCAGCTCGAGGCATCGATTCGAGCGGCATTTTCCGTCGAGCAGACGCCGGTTCCCGATACGGCGCATCAGGTTACGCGTGAGTCGCTGCTCGTGCGCAGCGCGGTCTCGTCCTTTGTTTCGAAGGCGTATCTGATGAGCTACCTCAAGTTCAATGGGTTTAATAGCTAACCGAGGTATAAGAAGGGCGGGATAAAGAGCCAGTGGCCCCTTATCCCGCTCGTGCGTTTTTCTAGTTGGACTTTATCGGCCCGAAGCTGCACCCATGCCGTAGCCGATAATGAGCCCATGCATCTCGGCATAATATGAATCCAGTCCGTTGCAGGGCATAATGATGCTCTTGGAGCCGGGCCAACGTTCCGCAATGCGGCTCGCAAGTGCCTGGGCGCCCGCCTCATTCTCAACATGGTCGATAACGACCTCGCCGCCAGTAAAGCCCTCTGCCTCCATGGTGTCGACAATCTTGGCGAGCATCTTTTTCTCGCCACGCGTGTGGCCGACGAGTTTAATCTCGCCTTCTTCGCTTGCCGTTCCCAAAATGCGGATGTTGAGCTTGTTGGCGATGACGCCGGCTGCCCTAGGAATGCGTCCGGCCTTTGCAAGGTTCTCGTAATTACACAGGCTAAAGAGAATCTTGCTGTTTTGCTCGAGGCTATCGAAGTAAGCGCAGGCGTCCTCAAAGGAAACGTCCGGGTTACTTGCAAGATATCGATCAAACAGTAAGAAGATCAGGTCCATCTTGCCGCCCGCTCCCCGCGAATTGACCAGGTGAATCTGACGATTGGGCTCCTCGGCAAGTACCATGTCGCGTGCCGTAGCGGCAGCGTTATAGCTTCCAGAGACACCCTCCGAGATCGGCATGCAAATCGTCTTGTCGGCGAGCTTAAAGAGCTCAGTCCACTCCCCTACGCTTGGGCAGGCGCTCGATGATGCGCTGACTTCCGACTGAATGGCAACATTAAGCTCGTGAACATCGAGCGAGAGGTCGTCGATAAATTCACGCTCCCCTACTCGGATTTTGAGGGGTGCGAATGCAAAGGTGGTATGGGATGCAGTCGGATGCCAA
>CAKTWE010000063.1 GCA_934630385.1 uncultured Collinsella sp. | reverse complement strand
GCAAATGGCGGGATTGCGTTGGCATGATTGGTTATTGAGCGTTGGTCAAAATGGTTGTTTTTACAGTAGCGCTAACATGTGCCTGCGCGCCGAGCTGGGCGCGGTCGTGGCCGACAAGACCGTGCTCAAGATGATGCGCGAGATGGGCATCCGGTGCGGGATACGCCGCCGGGGCTCCCGCCGCCGGTACAGCTCCTACAGGGGGCTCGTGGGGAGCACGTTCGAGAACGTCATCGCGAGGGACTTCGGCGCCGAGGGGCCGTGGCAGAAGCTCGGCACCGACGTCACCGAGTTCAAGGTCGCCGGCGCCAAGGCCTACTGGGCCCCGGTGCTCGACTTCTGCACGAAGGAGATCGTGGCGAGCGACATATCGACCTCCCCGGACCTCGCCCAGCAGCACAGGATGCTCGACCGGCTCCTCGAGGCCCTGCCCGACGGGGCGGCGCCGACCATGCACTCGGACATGGGCTGGCAGTACCAGCACGAGTCCTACGCCTCCAGGCTGGAGGGGGCGGGCATCACCCAGAGCATGTCGCGCAAGGGGAACTGCGTCGACAACGCCGCCACCGAGCAGCTCTTCGGCCACGTGAAGGACGAGTTCTACCGCGGCGGGGAGTGGGGCAGCTTCGGGGACTTCGCGTGACCTGGAGGGGTACATAGTCCATTGGAACACGCGGCGCAGGCAGGTAAGATTGAAGGGCCTGACGCCGGAGGAGTTCCGGAGCCGGGCCCTTGCGGCGTAGTCGCTATTTATTCAGTCCAAGTTTCGGGGTGCAGTTCACTATCCCCTTTATGGTGGTTTTGGACCTGAGGCAACGCTAGTGGCGGAGTCCCAGCAGGCCGCGGCCGCGATGACGGGCCTCGGCGGACACCTGGGCGTGCGGGCCGGCGGCCTTAACGGACTCGGGCAGGTGCGAGTACTTCTTCTCGAAGTTCTCCTCGAACATCACCGCCAAGTTGTGCGCGGCCTCGTCATAGCGCGCGGTGCTCTGCCAGTACTGGCGCGGCACCAGGATGCCGTCGGGCACACCGTGGCACGTCGTGGGAATGTCGACATTGAAGATATCGTCGTGCACGAACTCGCTGTCCTCGATGGTACCGTCAAGGGCGCGGGCCACCAGGGCGCGCGTGTAGGCAAGCTCGATGCGATGGCCCACGCCATAACCGCCGCCAATCCAGCCGGTGTTGACCAGATAGACGCGGGTGCGCCCGTCGGCGATACGCTCGCCGAGCATCTTGGCGTAGACCAGAGGGTCAAGCGGCATAAACGGCTCTCCGAACAGCGAGGAGAACGTAGGCGTGGGCTCGGTGACGCCGACTTCGGTGCCGGGGATCTTGGCCGTAAAGCCCGTCACAAAGTGATACATGGCGGCGTCGGCCGTCAGGCGCGAGATGGGCGGCAGCACGCCAAAGGCATCGCAGGTCAAAAACAGCACGACGCTGGGAGTGGTGCCCATGCCCTTGGTCCACGCGTTGGGGATATGCTCGACGGGATATGCCACGCGCGTGTTGTGCGTGATCGAAATATCATCGTAATTGGGCTTGCGGTTCTCATCGAGCACCACGTTTTCGCAGATGGCGCCAAAGCGAACGGCATTGAAGATCTCGGGCTCGTGGAACGCATCCAAGCCCTCGCACTTGGCATAGCAGCCGCCCTCGATGTTGAAGATGCCCATGTCGGACCAGCCGTGCTCGTCATCGCCGATCAGCAGGCGCGTGGGGTTGGCCGAAAGCGTGGTCTTGCCGGTGCCCGACAGGCCAAAGAACACCGCGGTCTCGTGCGTGACGGGGTCCATACTGGCCGAGCAATGCATGGGCAGTACGTCGTCCTCGACGGGCAGCAGGTAATTCATGACGCTGAAGATGGACTTTTTGATCTCGCCGGAGTAACCGGTGCCCGCGACCAAAATCACGCGCTCCTGGAAGTTAATGACCACGGCGGCGCTGGAGTTGAGGCCCTTGATGGCAGGGTCGCACTGATAGCCGGGTGCGGCGAGCACGCAGAAGTCCGGCTCG
Organism: uncultured Collinsella sp.; assembly: GCA_934630385.1. Classification (GTDB taxonomy): domain Bacteria; phylum Actinomycetota; class Coriobacteriia; order Coriobacteriales; family Coriobacteriaceae; genus Collinsella. Next base: position 8,868 of record CAKTWE010000063.1, on the reverse strand, counting down.
CCGGTGCGTGCGATTTCACGGGCAAGCGGGCGGGCGAGCATCTGCTTAATAAAGAGCGCCTGGCTGGCACGTTCGCAGGCGACAAGCAGGCGACGCGTATGGTTGCGGTCGGCACCGGCCATACCGCGAGTAACGAACACGTCGCGCTCGTTGAGATAGTCGACGATGCCGGCCTTGATGGCCTCGTAGCTCTCGACAGAAAGCGGGCGGTTGACGGCGCCCCAGGCGATCTTGTCGTGAACATCGGGGGTGTCAACGATAAAGCGGTCGTTGGGCGAACGTCCGGTGCGCTCCCCCGTCTCGATCACCAGTGCGCCGTTGGAGGCCATGCGGCCTTCGTTGCGGCGGATGGCATGCTCGACGAGCTCGGCTGCCGGCAGGTCAACCAGCAGGCGGGGCTGGTTCTCGGCAGGGTCTTCGACCAGCGTAATGCCAAAGTTGGACAGAACTTCTGCAGGGGTAACACCAGGCATGGGGCCTCCTTTAAAAACGCGACACGTGGACGCGGCGCGCACTTTACTCACGTAAAGCCCGTTGTACCCGATATGCAAAAACGTTTTTGCGGCAACGGCGAAGCGCCCGCCCAACGGTCAAAAATCGCACGTAAGCGGCCTAGTCATTGGGGACGTTCTTAAACGACTAGTCGTTGGGGACACTCTTGAACAGGCAACAGCCAAGGAGTGTCCCCAAGCGCCGACTACTGAATGGCGCCGCCGAAATTATTGAAGAGCCTGGTCAAAAACACGAATGGACACCACCGCGACTATACTAGAGCGCAGCAATAGAAAGGAATCGCCTTGAGCATCACGCCCCTCGATAGCATCCGCCGCACCATCGCCCGCCGCAACGGCGTCACCGACCCCACCGTAACGGGCGGGGCGCACGGACAGGGCGGACGCATCGAGAACGGCCTGTTCCCTGCATCGCACACCGCCGAGGAGCTCGCACGAATCCAAGAGCTAAGCCAGCGTAACGCCGGCGGCCCCGACAGCAGCCAGGCCACGCGCCGTCGCCGTGAGCGCGATCGCCAACCCGGCCCTATCCACCGCATGGTCAATGCCTGGTGGAACCGCCTGCTCGGAGCCGTCTACGGCGGCGGCTTCTCCACGCAAGAAGCCGAGTACGAAGATCACGCCACCCGTCGCGACTATCTTTGGAATACCCTGGGCACCGCCGTATGGGGCATGGCGTTTCCGCTGCTCACCATTGTGTCGACGCAGCTCGTAGGCGCCGAGGAGGCCGGCAAGTTCTCCATCGCCTTTGTCACCGGCACGCTCATCATGATCGCGTGCAACTACGGCGTGCGCAACTTTCAGGTCTCGGACATCGACGAAAAAACCTCCTTCGCCTCCTATCAGCTCAACCGCTGGCTCTGCGGAGCGCTCGCCCTAGGCTGCGGCCTCATGTACAGCAGCGCCCGCGGCTATGACGCGCAGATGGCGACGATCGGCCTGGGCGTCTACCTGTATAAGGTGATCGACGGCGTGGCGGACGTGTACGAGGGCCGCCTGCAGCAGGCCGATAAACTCTACCTGGCCGGCATTAGCCAAACGCTACGCTCCGTCGGCGTCATCGTGGTCTTTAGCGTGGCACTGTTCCTTACGCGCAGCATGCCTATCGCGGCCATGGCCATGGGTGTCACCGCCATCGCCTCGCTCGTGCTGGTCACCGCCCCGCTCGCCCTGCTCGAAACCGAAAAATCGCGCCGCATGAGTCTGCGCGAGGTCGGCCACCTGTTTGTCCAGTGCGCCCCGCTCTTTGGTGCGCTGTTCTTGTTCAACCTTATCGAGAGCATGCCCAAGTTCGTGATGGAAGGCACGCTGGCCTACAAGTATCAGCTGTACTTTAATGCCCTGTTCTTTCCGGCGCAGGCTATTTTGCTGAGCATCGGATTTATCTATAAACCGCAGCTTTTGCGTCTGTCGAGCATTTGGGCGAATCCGCGCAAGCGTCGCCGCTTTGACCTGATTATTGTTGCCGTTATGGCACTGATCGTGGTCATCACCGGAGCGTGCGCCGCATTTATGGCAGGCCCCGGCATTCCCCTCATGAGCTTTATGTACGGCCTTAACTTTGAGCGCTACCGCACGCTGGCACTGCTTATGGTTGTCGCCGGCGGCATCACCGCTGCAATCGACTTTATCTACGCCATCATCACGGTGCTGCGCCACGCTGGAGACGTCACCAAGATCTACCTGATCTGCTTTGCCGTAAGCGTGGTGCTGCCGGTGATCCTGATTAAGCTGCTGGGCCTGATGGGCGCCGTGGTGAGCTACCTAGCCATCATGGCCCTACTCCTGGTGCTACTGATTATCGAGTACGCCCACATCCGCCAGCGCATCGAGCGCGACCGGAACCCGTACGGCGCCTAATTGGCGCAATGGGGGGTCTCGTTGCGGACAATATGCATCACGCAAAACTAAGTGAGTAGACTTTTGCCGAATCCCTGACCACACCGGCAAAACACAAGTCAGTGACCTGCGGTTTTGTTGAGGCAAATTTGCCGGCTGCTCGGCATTTCGAAAAAAGTCTACTCACTTAGCCAGCGGGCAGCCAAGAAAGAACCGTCGCGACGTCGTTTGACTCCGTTGCGACGGTTTATCGTGCATTTTCACGCAGCCGCGGACGCAGACGCTCCTCATTTCTAGCGCTAACCGAGCAAGAAGGCGCTACTCTCCGAAAGTAGTCAAAAAAGCCCCGTCCCAAATTAGTTACCCTTTGCACCGATTATTCGCCCGGGTTGATGTTCGCGTAGAACTCAGCCCCATCATCCAGGCGCAGGATGCCCACGCGGCCGAACTCGGAGCCGGTGGCGGCGGCGCAGTCGATATCGATGCGATCGGGCACGCCGGCGGTATCCTCGCCGCCCAGGCGCACAATCTGTCCGCGCCCCGACTCCTCGTCGAGCCCCGCCAGGCCGCCTACCTCGCAGTAACGCCCGAGCGACACCGTTGGCGTGTGGCCGCTCACCACGACCGGACCCTTGCCCTCGGCAGAAAGCAACCCCGTCGGCGCATCCCAATAGCCATGGCGAATCCACAGCAGGTCATCGGACGACTGCACCGCAAGCATCTGCTTCAGCAGTTCGCGATCGGCATCCACCGCCCCCGCACCATCGGCACAATCAACCCCGTGTTCAAGCAAAAACGCCCGCGCCGCCTCGGTCTGGATGCCGGCATGCACCAGCAGGTACGGGCGCTCGTCAGTCTCGACCACCGCGTAGAGCGGCAGCGGCGCCATCCAACGCACGAGCTCCTCGTACGCCCCGAATTCCATATCGTTGAGCTGCTGACGGGTAGTCCAACCGCCGTTGATATCCCATGTCTCGGCATCGAGCGGATCTTGGCCAATGATGGCGTCGAGCATGATCTGCTCGTGATTGCCCTTGAGCACGCGAGCGTTGGGCAGCGAGCGCACGAGCTTAATAACGCCAACCGGATCGGGCCCGCGATCGATCATGTCGCCCAGCACGTACAGCGTATCGTCGGACGCCAGCGAAATCTTGGACAGGGCCTCGTCAAGCGCACGCACGTGCCCGTGAGCATCAGATGTCACATAGATCGCCATGGAACGCCTTTCCCTGCATTACGGCCGAAGCCCGATGCCACGACTAAAACTTCAAGTTGAACTTAAACGTTACCCATTGTACTCCGTTGCAATAAAGCTGGAAAGTACCGCAAGCCGCCAACAGTCACAAGCGGCCGCCAGCACGCCCCGGAAACCCCGCGCCACCAGCACCAACGCCCCAACCAGCGCCGCCCGCGCCCCGGCCTCGTGTCGATAATGCGAACACACACGGCCCAACCCCATAAACCCACCACCTTTGGGTACAAATAACCACAGACAACTGACCGTGCCACGCCAACCACCCAGGAGCGGACACTATCCATGAACCAGATTCTTCTCTTTATCGGCCTCGTCATCATTTTGTGCCTGACCATTAAACCCGTCGGCAAAAAGCTCCCCTTCCCCACCCTGCTCATCTTTATCGCGCTGGGCATGCTGTTGGGTGTCAACGGCCCGGCGCACATCGACTTTAGCGACTACGCGCTTACCGAAACCGTCTGCAGCACGGCGCTGCTGTTCATCATGTTCTACGGCGGCTTTAACACCAACATCGACCGTGCCAAACCCGTCACCGTGCCCGCGGTGCTGCTGAGCACGCTCGGCGTCGTCATCACCGCTAGCATCACGGGTGTGTTCGCGCACTTTGTACTGGGCTTCGACTGGATCGGCGGCCTGCTGCTGGGATCAGTCGTGGCATCCACCGACGCGGCCAGTGTCTTTAGCGTGCTGCGCGAGCACAGTCTTTCGCTAAAGGGCGGCACAGACTCGCTGCTCGAAGTCGAATCGGGCTCCAACGATCCCGTCGCCTACATGCTCACCGCCGTGCTCGCCACCCTCGCAGCTGGCGGCGACATTAACATTCCCGTGCTGCTGGCCAAGCAAATCATCCTGGGTGTGGGCCTGGGCCTTGTCATCGGCTGGACATCCAGCCGCCTGATTGAGCGCGCGCACGCAACGGCTGAGGGCGCACAAACCATCTTTTTGTTCGCCGTGGCGATTGTTGCCTACGCGCTGCCGAGCTATCTGGGCGGCAACGGCTTTTTGGCCGTATACCTGGCCGGCATTGTGCTGGGCGCGAGCGACATCACCGGCAAGGTCGAGCTGGCGCACTTCTTCGACACCCTCACCGAGATGGCCGAGATGACCATCTTCTTTTTGCTGGGCCTACTCGTCACGCCCGCCCGCCTGCCGCAAATGCTGCTGGCGGGCCTGGCACTTATGGCGTTTATGCTCTTCGTGAGCCGTCCCATCGCCGTCGGCATGCTGTTGGCGCCCTTCAAGACGAACCCTCGCCAGGTTGCGCTCGTAAGCTGGGCGGGCCTGCGCGGCGCGGCTTCGGTCGTATTTAGTCTCTTTGCCGTGGTGGCCGGTGTTCCCGGCGGTCACGACCTGTTTGACCTGGTCTTTGTAATTGCCGTGTCGAGTATTGTGGTGCAGGGCTCGCTGCTACCGGCGGTGGCGAAAAAACTCGACATGATCGACGCGGAAGGCGACGTGCGCCGCACGTTTAACGACTACCGCGACGAGGACGGTATGTCGTTCGTCAAGCTCAAGGTGGGTGCAGGGCATCCGTTTGCGGGGCGCTCACTCGCGGACATTGGCAGCGTCACGGACATGCTTGTGGTCCTGGTGCTGCGCGACGGGGCGCACCCGGTGCTGCCCAACGGCGATACCGTGATTGAGGAAGGCGACCTTCTGGTTATGGCCGCGCCGACGTTTGAAGAGCGTGCCGAGGTTACGCTGCGCGAGGTCACCGTGACTCCCCACGGTCGATTAGCCGGACAGCGCCTGCGCGACGTGCCGCAAGGCAAGCACCCCTTTATCGTCGTGATGCTCAAGCGCGACGGCCAAACGATCATCCCCGACGGCAACACCCTCATATACGCCGGCGACGAAGCCGTCATCGCTACGCTGGCATCGTAGCGGGCGGGGGTAGCTAAAAGAGACACGTCCCGAATTGGCTACATTTGAGCATCAACCGCCCCGGATGGGGTCTCATTGCGGACAATTTGCGTCTGGCAAAACTAAGTGAGTAGACTTTTGCCGAACCGCCGACCACGCCACCAAAGCACAAGTCTGTGACCTGCGGGTTTATTGAAGCAAACTTGTCGTGTGCTCAGGATTTCCAATAAAGCCTACTCACTTAGCCTGCGGGCAGTCAAAATAGAGCAATCGCGAGGTCGTTAGACTCCATTACGACGGCTTATCGCGCATTTTCGCGCAGTCGCGGATGCAGACGCGCCGTCCCATATTAGCTACCTCCGCCCCTTAGTCATCATCGACGGCAAAGTCGCGGAGGTCGAGGCCTTCGCGTTCGGCTCGGGCTAGGAGCTCTTGGGGCGACTCGTCCTCGATATCCACTACGTCGAGCATAGCGGCCGAAAAGCCCACGCCCGCCGCACTCCCTGCGCGGTCGAGTAGGCCCTCGCGCAGCTGATCTACATCGACTTCGATTTTCATGGTGAAACCTCTCGACTGACGAACACGACAACATAAGCTGCAGGCGAATTATTGCCGCTTGAACTTATGAAAACAGTCTCTCAAAAGCCCCGTCTTCGAGCTCAGCGAGATTGTAAATAGTGTCCATGATTTCGAACGTCTCACGAAGATTGTTGCGAGCGCTCTTCCAGCCGCCTCCGTCAGTTACCCACACAAACTGGAAGCCACCAATCTGTTCAGACTCCTGAGCCATCTCTTTGTAGGAACGGGCCGTCTCGTTCAGTTTGGAGCCTCCGCTGGAATAGAAATTGGTTTCAATACCAAAAATACCGCGCGCGTTACGGACAACAAAATCGAAACGTTTTTCAACGGTCCCGCCGTTAGTTATCTCACCGAGATCAATACCCCAGCAACGCTGCATAACGCTCGCCTTGAGCTCCTTATAGTAGGTTCCCCTCCTCACCTGAACATCGTCGAGTTCCATGCCCCCGTCAATGTCACCGTGCACAAGACCAGCCGCCGTCAAGTAGCTTTCGACCAGATTTTCCATAAGATGGCCTCCGCGGTTCTTGCGCCCGTTCGAGTCGAGGCCAACCTCAATTCCCGTCACGTAATCTTGAAAATTGGTAATGACGTGATTCTCCATGAGGCCAAAGAGTCCAGTCGAGCGCATGAAGTCGGCATAGTCCTGCAACCGCATGTCGTTATTCTTCTTGAAACTAAAATACCTCAGAGCGCCAGCCTCGTAGACAGGCACCTCAGTAGCCCTAACAGCAATAAGCGTGGGAATAATAGTGAGCACCTTCGGGTATTCCTCCACCAAGGCAATAAAATCGGACTCAATTGCCTGGGATCCGAGCAGCGAGTTCATTAGGTAAAGCTCGGCTTTATGCTTCTCGGCATTAGCAACCACCTTGTCAAAATCAACGTAGTAGTCGTAACTAGCGATAGTGGACTTGAACTGACTTAACCATTCATTGAAGTCTCTGTTATTGTGAGCCATGATGGCGCAGCCTCCTTCTTGAGTCGTTCTGCAGCTATTGAGAGATAGTCTGACGAGGAATCAATTCCCGTCGAATAACGGCCAAGCTTTTTTGCAGACACGCAAGTGGTGCCACTGCCAACAAACGGGTCGAGCACGCGACAGCCCTCTTGAGTCGATGCCTCAATTATACGGTCCAGCAAATATAGCGGCTTTTGGGTCGGGTGTTTTCCGCACGCCTTTTCAGATTTTGGCGTAAGCGGCCCCTCCCAGACATCTTTCATTTGTTTACCGCCATTCATCTCCTTCATCAAAGCGTAATCGAAGTAGTGCTTTGCCTTTTTACTGTTCTTTTTTGCCCAGAGAACAGTCTCGGTCGAGTGCGTAAAACACCGGCATGCAAGATTCGGCGGTGGATTGAGCTTTCGCCACGTTATGTTATTGAGTATGCGAAAGCCCTCCTGTTCCAACGCCATTCCACATGAATAAATATTGTGAAACGAGCCGCTAATCCAGATAGTTCCTTCAAGCGTCAACAAACGATAGCACTCGCGAATCCAACGCCGATTGAAATCATGCTTTAAATCAACATCGACGCCCTTGTCCCACTCTCCCTTGTTAACACTCACTTGCTTTCCGCCCGAGCAGGAAATGCCATCGTTCGAAAGGAAATACGGAGGATCAGCAAAAACCATATCGAAAGATCCGTCAGGCAAGGAAGCCATAACCTCAAAGGAATCGCCGAGCAGTAGTCGCGAAGCGTTGTCTTCATAGAATGCTTTCATGTCTAACGTTCCAGATAGTTAGTAATGATTACTTCAGTACCACATCTCTTAGAAGCATCCGAGTTGATGGCACGCTTCACATCGACAACGTCAATGCGAAAACCATCATAAAGCTCGCGAATAAGCTGCGTGTCATGGTTTGTTAACATGAGAAGGCAGCCTCTGGCGTCAAGCTCGCGATATAAACTAGCAAGACGTCGATGGTCTTCCTCCAGAAACCCTTCCTTTGTGTACGCCTCAAACGACGTCTCTTTAAGCGGTGCATAAGGTGAATCAAAAAAGATAAAGTCGCCCGCTTTAGCATCCTTTACGGCGGTTTCAAAATCACCGCACATGATATTGGCGTGGGCAAGAGCATCAGAAACGCAACTGACATTCTCGGCTTCGAACGAAGCCCTTAATGAGTTGTTGTATGGCACATTAAACGCACCTTTAGCGTTAACGCGGTATAGGCCATTAAAACAGTGCTTGTTGATGAAAACCATGAGGGCCGCCGTCTCAACGGTATAAGTACCGAGGGAGAGAAGCTCGTTATATCTGCTGCGCATATCGTAGTAGTACGCTTTACCTTCGGCCTTATCATGCGGAATGGCTGCATCTATCTCTGAAAGCGTTCGAACGAAGCTATCGTACTCATCTCGTACGCACTCATAAAGATTGATAAGCGCCTGATTAAGATCATTAATCGTCGCCTCTTTGGGCTGAAGATGAAAATAGAGAGCACCCCCACCAAAGAAGGGCTCATAGTAATGCCCATATTTAGCTGGAAGCCGGGAATCGATACGGTCAAGCAGCTGACGCTTGCCGCCCGCCCACTTTATGAGAGGAGAAGGTGTTTCGGTTGTGCGCATATATGCCTATCCTTACGAAAATCATTTAGAAAGAAATAGTAACAGTACGGATGAACATGGCTCTCCTTGCAATTAAGAAGACGCGCACGCATAGCCCTCCTTCACAACTAGCTGTATCTAAAACCGGCATACAGCAATAAGCGCACACCCAAATATCTAAGTCCAACATCCTAATGACAGATTAACCAAGATTGGAAATCGATCATAAACTAACCCCTGAAAAGGCTTTGCTTGAAAGATAGTC
>CAKTWE010000062.1 GCA_934630385.1 uncultured Collinsella sp. | reverse complement strand
GCTTCGGGCGACCACGCGCTGCCCGCCATCGCGGTGCGCCCCGAGCCCGGTCTGGTCGTGTGCAATCTGGACCTTGTTCGCGAGGCCAACCCCGAGGACCTTAAGCTTGGCTATGCGGTGCTCGTGGGCACTATGCTCTCGAGCAGCAAGTCGCGCTGGAACCAGTTCTCCGAGACGGTCCCCGAGATTCTTGCCGGCGAGGAAGTCGCACTCGTCAATGCCGTGCAGTGGTCCCAGACCGCCCGTAAGGACGTGCTTATGGCCACGAACCCGAGCGCTCGCCATGCGCTCGATTTTGGCAAGATGGGGGAGCGTACGCTGCGTGTCTGCCTGGGCAATGCCGCGGCGCAGGTCCCTGCCTACCAGCTGTTGTCCGAGGGCATGCGCTTTGAGGCGCGTCTGGCCCACGATGCCTGCGACTTCGATATCGACTACGTGTTTGAGGTCGATGATTGCCTAGAGGACTTTGGAATCGAGGAGCTCGCCTTCGACCTTGAACCTGCGGCCTTTATTGCGGAGTTCCGCAGGCAGCAGTTCGCGCGCTCCAATCGCACGATGCTGCCGCTGCCCGCGGCACTTGGCGCCATTCGTCTTAACGCCGTGGACGACGATGTCCTCGAGCGCCATGCGGCAGCCTATTTGTCTTCTCGCAAGGAACTTCTCTAAGTTTATTGACATCCATCGTCTTTCGTATCATGTTGGGGGACGGGTTTTATCGGTTGTGAATCGTTCGCGGTTCCGTGCGCCGATTGAGCCCGTCCCGCTTTTATTGAGGACATTAAGAAAGGAAACTGCATGTCTGAGTTTGCTGCTGGTCCTGCCGGTCGTATCGAGCGTGTCCGTGCCCTGATGCTCGAGCGTGGCTACGATGCCATCGTGGTGCGCGACGAGGCCAACCTTCGTTGGCTCACGGGCGTGAAGGGCGTCTTCGACTACACCTTCGAGTTCCCGCACGCCGCGTTTATTACGGCAGACCAGTGCCTGTTCCACACCGACTCGCGCTACCTCAACAGCTTTGAGGAGAACACGCCCGCCGGCAGCCCCTGGGTCTACGACATGGACGAGGGCACCATTCCCGGCTGGGTCGCCGGCAAGATCGCGGCCAACAAGTGCCGCGTCTGCGCTGTAGAGGATGACATGCAGATCAACTTCTACCAGGGCATTCAGCGTGGCCTGGAGGACCGCTCCGTCGCCTGCATGCTGCCGCTGATGCATGATGACATCCGTAAGATGCGCGCCATCAAGGATGCCGAGGAGATCGAGCTCATGCGCCATGCGCAGTCGATCACCGACGCCGCCTTCCAGCACATGCTCGGCTTTATTAAGCCCGGCATGACCGAGAAACAGGTTCGCAACGAGCTCGAGAACTTTATGTTCGCCAACGGCGCCGACAGCTTGGCCTTTGGCTCCATCGTGGCGAGCGGTCCCAACACCGCCAACCCGCACGCCGTGCCGAGCGACCGCGTGATCGAGAAGGGCGACTTCGTCCTCATGGATTACGGTGCTGGCTACTGCGATTATCGTTCTGACATGACGCGCACCGTCGTGATGGGCGAGCCCACGCAGGAGCAGCTTGACCTGTACGCGCTCGTGCGCCGTACGCACGAGGAGTGCGTCGCCGCCATTCATCCGGGCGTTGAGGGCAACGACATTTTCAAGCTTTCCAAGAAGATCATCGGCGATGCCGGCTATGGCGATTACTACAACCATGGTCTGGGCCACGGCGTGGGCATCGACATCCACGAGCTGCCCAACTTCAACCGCAGCAAGAACATCATCGAGGTCGGCTCGGTTATCACCATGGAGCCCGGCGTGTACCTGCCCGGCGTGGGCGGCGTGCGCCTGGAGGACTACGGCGTGGTCACCGAGAACGGCTACGAGCCTTTCACCAAGACCCCGCACGACCTGCACGTCATCGACTGCTAGCGCATTTCGATAGATTTTTGGGGTGGGGCGTCCGGAGCAATTCGGGCGCCCCGCGTTCTCTTTTTATGCGCACGCCGTAGGCGCCGCCTGCAAGTGTATAATTTCGGTCGTATGTAATTTGGGCGCCTGTGCGTTCTGCCCATAAGAAGAAAGGTCGCTATGCCTACCATTTCTACCGCCGACTTCAAGAACGGCCTCGGTCTCCGCATTAAGGACAAGGTCTACACCATCGTCGAGTTCCAGCACGTCAAGCCGGGCAAGGGCGGTGCTTTTGTGCGCTACAAGACCCGCGATATCAAGAGCGGTCGTGTCGTCGAGAACACCTGCAACGCCGGTACCAAGTTCGAGAGCGTCATGCTCACCACCCGTGAGTTCCAGTACCTTTACAACGACGGTGCCGACTACATCTTCATGGACAACGAGTCTTACGAGCAGGTTCCCGTTCCCGAGGACATGGTGGGCGAGAACTCCAAGTGGCTGCGCGAGAATGACACCTGCCAGCTGCTCTTCGCCGACGACGAGCTCATGGGCGTGACCCCGCCGATGTTCATCGAGACCACCATCGTCCAGACCGACCCGGGCTTTAAGGGCGACACCGTCCAGGGTTCCACCAAGCCGGCCACCATCGACACCGGCGCTGTCATCCAGGTCCCCATGTACCTCAACGAGGGCGAGGTCATCAAGGTTGACACCCGCGACGGCAAGTTCGTCTCCCGCGTCTAGCAACCAACTTCACTAGGAGGACTCATGCCCCAGGAAATCAAGATTGACGGCATCGGTATTTCGCCCGATGTTCTGACCGCCATCGTCTCGCGCGCCGTGTCCGATGTCGAGGGCATCGCCTCCGTTGGCGTCAAGGACCTTGCCACTAATCTTGTCTCCATGATGTTCTCGTCCAAGGCCCCGGCTTCCGAGCCGGCGGTCGAGGCCGAGGTCATCGGCGACAAGCTTGCGCTCACCGTGCGCGTCGTGGTGTTCTTTGGCTATCCGTTCAAGAAGCTCGCCGAGGCCGTTCGCGCCGCCGTGGTCGCAGCCATCGATGCCCAGGTGGGTGTCGAGGTCGAGCGCGTTGACGTTTGCATCGACGGCCTCGTTTTCCCCAAGGAGTAACCTTTGAGCCTTAAGGTTTATCGCGGGCGCACGCTTGCCCGCAGTCAGGCGCTGCAGCTGCTGTTCCAGGCCGAGGCCACGGACAGCCCGCTCGAGCGCGTCCTCGAGGGCGATTTCCTGATCTCGAAGGGTCCCCTCGACCCCTATGCGCTGGAGCTTTGCCGCGGTGCCTACGAGCATATCGATCGTATCGACTGCGCCCTGCGCGCCGTCGCCAAGAACTGGGATCTTATGCGCATGCCCGGTGCCGACCGCAACCTCCTGCGCATCGCCGTCTACGAGATGCGCTTCCTCACCGACGAGGAGGTCTCGGACGCCATCGTCATCAACGAGGCCGTTGAGATCGCCAAGGCCTACGGTACCGATCAATCTGCCAAGTTCGTTAACGGCGTGCTGGGCAAGATCGCTCGCAGCGAGGAGCTGCCGGGCGAGGACCTGTACCAGGAACTGTTGGCCGAGGACCGCGCCCGTGAGGAGGCCCAGGCTGCCGAGGCTGCCGCCAGGGTTGCCGCCGCTCAGGCTGCCGCAGGTGTGCTGGCCGAGGATGCGGATGCTGCAGAGGTCGACGAGGCCGACACCGACTCCGTCGAGGAGTAGCCATGCCAGAGGGTTCCGTCCGCAACTTCGACGAGATCTCGGACCGCTTGGACCAGATTATCGCTACCGTTCGCTCCAAGGATACGTCCTTGGAGCGTTCGCTCGATCTGTTTGACGAGGCGATTGAGCTCGGCTCTCGCGCGGTCGATATGGTCGACAAGTTTGAGCTGACGCCGCGTGAGGCCGATAAGCTCGAGCAAGAATACGATGAGGATGCGGCAAGCGAATCACAGGATGGTCAGGCTGCATCTCCGGATACGAATGGTTGATGGCATTCATGAAACGCGTGCGTCTCGATGACGAACTGATTTCACAGGGCATCTGCGCCGATCGCGCGGATGCCCTTCGCACTCTTATGGCCGGCTTGGTCTCGAGCGGTGGCGAGCGCTTGACCTCGCCGGGGCTTAAGGTTGCCCCGGGCCTGCCACTGCACGTGAAGGGTCGCATCCCGTATGTTGGGCGCGGCGGCCTTAAGCTCGAGGGCGCGCTCGATGCGTTTGATATCGACCCGACGGGCCTTGCCTGCCTGGATGTTGGGTGTTCTACTGGTGGTTTTACCGATTGTCTGCTTAAGCGCGGCGCCGCGACTGTCGTCTCGGTTGACGTGGGGCGTGCCCAGTTTGATTGGTCGTTGCGTCAGGACGATCGCGTGACGCTGCACGAGCGCACCAACGTGACGCAACTGCCCGAGCTTGGCTACGAGAGCGCTATCGACCTGGCCGTGTGCGACGTGTCGTTTACCAGCATCGCGAACATCATCGATGCGGTGCTGGCATGCCTGACGCCTACGGGTTCGTTTTGTACGCTGGTAAAGCCGCAGTTTGAGGCTCCGACGGCGTTGGTGGGCGAGGGCGGTATCGTGACCGACCCCGCCGTGCGTGTCGACACGCTCGTTGCGGCAATCGAGCTGTTTGCCACGAAGGGCCTGTTCCCGGCCGACGTGTGCGTGTCGCCTATCCATGGCGCCAAGGGCAACGTTGAGTTTTTCCTGTACGGCACGAGACTCGCCCCCGGCGAGCGCTCCGATGACGAGTTGCAATCCCAGGTATCGGCTTTGAGCGAGAAAGCAGCAACGCTATGAAGGTCTTTCTGGTTCCCAATTACTACAAGCAAGAGGCGGTCGAGAGCGGCCTGATGCTCGAGCTCTGGCTGACGCGCCAGGGCTACGAGGTCGCATGGGCGGCCGACCAGCGCTCGAAGATTCAGAGCACGCCTGATGTCGACGATGCCGACTTGGTCATCACGCTCGGCGGCGACGGCACGCTTTTGCGGGCTGCCCGCATCCTCAACTATCGCGAGATTCCCATTCTTGGTCTTTCCTATGGTCATCTGGGTTTTTTGACCGCAGCGAGTCCCGAGGAGCGCGACATTTTGCAGGTTGTGAGCGATGCCCTGTCCGGTGAGCTCCACGTGAGCCGTCGCGCTACGATCGCCGCAGACATCGTTTCCGTGCGTGAGGACGGCACAAAGGATGTCGTGCGTTCGTTCGCGCTCAACGACATGGCGCTCACGCGTGGGCCTCTGTCCGATATGGTCGAGTTCGACATTACCGTGTCGGGCCACCATATCGATCGTTTGCGCGGCGATGGTGTGGTCGTGTCCACGGCAACCGGCTCCACGGGCTATGCCCTCAGTGCTGGCGGTCCTATCGTGAGCCCGGATTACACGGGCATGGTCTGCGTGCCGATCGCGCCGCATACGATTCAGGCCCGTGCCTTTTTGACCTCGCCGAGTGATGTCGTCGAGATTTTTATGTCCGATGACCGCCCGAGTGTACCGGCTATTGCCATCGACGGGCAGTTTATTACCTGCGACGGCACCGTCGAGAGCGTGGCCGTGCGTCGCGGTCCCGGCGATGTGCTGCTGCTCGACTATGGTCCCGAGAGCTTCTACAACTCGGTAAGCCGCGTTTTCTACGGAGTTCGCCATGATCGATGAGCTGCAGGTTTCAAACATTGCGCTCATTCGCGAGGCGACGCTGGTGCCCAGCGCGGGCCTAACTGTCCTGACCGGCGAGACCGGCGCCGGTAAGACCGCGCTGCTCTCGGCGCTTAAGCTCATCTTGGGCGAACGCGCAGATTCGTCGACGGTTCGCGAGGGCGAGGTACTTGCCAGCGTCGAGGCGCGGCTGTTCGACGGTCCGCACGACACGGAGGGCTTTACCGTGCAGCGTAGCCTTTCTGCCGAGGGCCGCAGCCGCGTCAAGATTGATGGTCGCATCGCCAGCGTGCGCGAGCTTTCCGAGCGCGTCGGCGTGATGATGGATCTGTGCGGCCAGCATGAACATCAGCGCCTGCTCGATCCGGCACATCATGTTGCCATGGTTGATGCCTGGGCTGGTCGCTCTGCGCACGAGGCGCTGGAAAAGTACCGTGCTTGCTTCAAAGCGTCGCGTGCGGCTGCCAAGGAGGTCCGTCGCGTAGAGGAGGCATCGCGTGCGCAGGGGAGTCGCGTCGAGGAGGCGCGCTTCGCGCTCGAGCGTATCGCCGAGGTCGACCCCAAGCCGGGCGAGTACGAGGAACTCGAGGAGCTGCTGCCGCGCTCGGAGCATGCCGAAGTCCTGGTAGCGACGGCCAACGATGCCCATGCCTCCCTTGCTGCCGAAGGGGGAGCGCTCGATGCCGTGAACAGCGCCGTGGCGGAGCTGTCGCGCATGGCGACCGTCGACCGCAAGCTGGGCGACATCGCCGATGCCCTTTCGGATGCCTGCATTTCGCTTGAGGATTGCGCCAACGAGCTGCGCATCTATCGCGATGGGGTTGCCTTTGACCCTCGCGAGCTCGCTCGCATGCGCGAGCGGTATTCCGACCTCAAGGGCCTGCTGCGTCAGTGGGGTCCCACCATGGACGACGTGTTTGCCATGCGCGATCGCTCGCAAGAGCTGTTGTCGCTGGTAGACGATGGTGATGAGCAGATCAAGAAGGCGCGCGAAGCGCTTGGCGCGGCGGAGCGCGAACTGTTCGCCGCCGCCAAGGCGCTTAAGCGTGAACGCAATACGGCAGCCCCGCGTTTTTGTCACGAGGTTGGCCGCCAAATGGCGCGCCTGGAAATGGGCGGCGCCGAACTCGTCTGGGAGTCGCGTGATCTTCCCCGCGCCGAGTGGACACCTGCTGGCCCTTCGAGCTATGAGCTTTTGTATCGCAGCGGCGCCGGATTGACGCCGCGTCCTTTGCGCCGCATTGCGTCGGGCGGCGAGCTCAGTCGCGTCATGCTTGCGAGCAAGGTAGTCTTGGGTAATGCGGACGGCGTCGACACGCTGGTATTTGACGAGGTCGATGCCGGTGTCGGCGGCTCCACGGCCCGTGCTCTTGCTGGCGTGCTGGCCGATCTTGCCGCCACGCATCAGGTCATCGTTGTAACGCACCTGGCACAGGTTGCGGTCATGGCCGACAAGCATTACGTGGTCAGTAAAGAGCCCGGCGACGTTCCTCAGACGCATTTGGATGAAGTGACCGGCGAGGCTCGCACCGCCGAGATTGCCCGCATGCTCAGCGGCGATCAGTCGGAGGCGAGCCTGGCACACGCCAAGCAGATGCTGGAAGAAGCGCGTGTTTAGCCGAGCCGCCACGTGCAAGTCCGACCCGGCTGCCACGAAACCAGCCCATCTACTACGTTTAATAGGCTATCGGTAACCACGCCAAGAATTGCAAAAAGAAAACCGCAGGTAGAACGCCTGCGGTTTTCTCTATTTTAGGTATGTGGTTGGGCCATACGGATAAAACGTAGTAGATGGGCCGGTTTCGTGGCGAGTGGCGTCTATCGGCTCCCCAAGTTGCCTACTCCACGACCTTATCCGGCTGGATGAGCTCCTCGTAGAAGCTGATGTGCTCTCGGGCGTCCTCGATTTCGGGCAGCAGGAAGTTGTAGATGACCTCTATGATCATCGTGGCGCTCATCTTGGAGAAGGCGAAGTCACCCGTTGTCAGCAGCGCCTCGTGATTGACGGTATTAAAGGTGTAGTCGGCCAGGCGGGCAAGCGGAGACTTGCTGTCGCTACTGATGACGACCACGGTGGCACCGCAGTCGCGAGCCGCTTTTGCCATGCGATTCAGGCGGCGCGACTTGCCGGAGTTCGATATCAGCACGATAACGTCGCCGGGGCGCAACGTGAGCGCAAAGCCGATTGATGTCTCGCTGATGGTGCTTGCCATGCAGCGTAGGCCCAGCTGCGAGAACTTAAACGTCGCGTCGAGCGCGACGGCGTTGGTGTTGCCTACGGCCGCAAACTCAATAACGCCTGCATTCTTTAGCGCGTGCACAACGGCCGCCAGCGTATCGTGGTCGATTCCGTCGATTGTCGCGTTAAGCTCGCTGACCTTGGCAGCCAAGATATTCTTAAGGCTCTGCTCCATGCTGTCGAGCGAGACCTCGTCGGTCACGCCCTCGTTGCGTTGGCTCTCCAGATCGCGCGCCAACGAAAACTGAAAGCTGCGGAAGCTGCCAAAGCCCAGCTTACGGCAGAAGCGCGAAACGGTTGCCTCGGATGTGGCGGCGGCACGCGAAAGCTGGGCGGCCGTCAGACGCGGCGCCTCGGACTGGTGCTCCAAAATATAGTCGACAATGCGCTGTTCGGACTCGCTGTATCCCTGGTGGGTGCTAATGAGAGAGAGCGCGCTCTTGCTACTGTCGGTCATGGATGGCTCCTGGTTGGCATGAAAATCAGACTTCTTTTGTAATGCCATAGTATAGGGGCATTTTCAATTACAAGATACTCCTTGCCGTTTTACGTGTTGATGGTAAACTTTCATCAACCGTTTACGGGCATGAAAGAACCTTTCACCGGAGAATTGGGACATTTCCCTTTCCGCGAAAGCGCTGGGTTGGTATCTTTCAGTTGTGGAAAAGCGCGCAAGGACGCGCGTGTAGGGGAGCGCCTGCGGGCGCAAAACTTAAAAAGGAGGGACACATGGCTAAGTTTGACATCATCGCCGCGACCGGTTGCCCGACCGGCATTGCGCACACCTTCATGGCGAAGGAGGCGCTGGAGAAGGCGGCTGCCGAGCGAGGTCTGACCATTAAGGTCGAGACTCATGGCCAGGTCGGTGTCGAGAACGAGCTCACGAAGGGTGAGATCGCCGGTGCCAAGGCCGTCGTCGTCGCAGCCGATAAGGATGTCCAGGCTGAGCGTTTCGCCGGTAAGCCCATGGTTTCCGTCGGCGTTTCCAAGGCCCTGTCCGTCGAGGCCGCCGGAAAGCTGATCGACCGCGCTCTCGCCGCCAAGGGCGACGACACGGTTGCCGCTGCTGCCGATGTCGAGGACGAGGTCGAGGAGAAGGAGTCCATCGGCCACATCATCTATAAGCACCTCATGAACGGCGTCAGCCACATGCTGGTCTTCGTCGTTGCCGGTGGTGTTCTGACCGCCATTTCGTTCCTGTGGGGCATCACGTCCTTCGATTCGACGGCTGCCGACTATAACAGCTTTGCCGCTATGCTCAAGATTATCGGCGGCATCGCCATGAACCTCATGGTTCCGGTGCTCTCCGCCTACATCGCCGAGTCCATCGGCAAGCGCCCGGCGCTCGTCCCCGGCTTCGTCGCTGGTATGATCGCCATCCAGGGCCTGCCTGTTAACGCCGATACCGGCATGATCGACGCCGGTGGCGCCGGCGTGGGCTTCGGCTTCCTGGGCGGCATCGTCGGCGGCTTCCTCGCTGGCTATGTCATTCTGCTGCTCGAGAAGGTCTTTGCCGGTCTGCCCAAGAACCTGGACGGCCTTAAGGCTATCTTCCTGTACCCGCTGTTCTCGACGGCTATTGTCGGCCTGGTCATGCTCGGCATTTCTGGCCCCATGGCTGCCATCAACACCGCCATGATGGACTTCCTCAAGGGCCTGTCCGCTTCTGGCGCCGTTGTCCTGGGTCTTGCCATTGGCTGCATGTGCGCCTTTGACATGGGCGGCCCGGTCAACAAGGCTGCTTACGTTACCGGTACCGCTATGCTCACCGAGGCCTTGGCCGCCGGTGTCGGCACCGACACCTACAACTTCGGCACCAACTTCATGGCTGCCGTTTCCGCCGCTTGCATCGTTCCGCCGCTGATCACCACCTTTGCCGTCGTTGTCGGCAAGAAGTACTTCAGCCAGGAGGATCACGACGCCGGTGTCGTCAACCTCATCCTTGGTTGCACCCACATCACCGAGGGCGCCATTCCGTTCATGACCAAGAACATCTGGCCCGTCATGCCCATCATGATGCTCGGTTCCTCTATCGCTTCGATCCTGACCATCATGTTCAACGTTCACGATCCGGCGCCTCACGGTGGCTTCCTGGTCCTGCCCGTTGTCGAGAACGGTCCGCTGTGGGTCCTCGCGATCCTTATCGGCGCCGTGGTCGGTGGCATCCTGTTCGTGGCCTTCAAGAAGTACGACTTCGAGAAGAACCAGAAGGCCGCTCCTGCAGCCAAGCCGGTTGAGGCCCCCAAGGCCGCTGCTGTCGAGGCTCCCGAGGCCGAGGCTGCCGACTTCGTGAAGGTCGAGAACGTCTTTGTCGCCGAGGACTTCGCTTCTCGTGACGAGGCTCTGAGCTTTGTCTCCAACCAGGCCGTTAAGGCTGGTATCGCCGGCGACGCCGACGCCGTGATGAACGCCTTCCTGGCCCGCGAGGCCGAGGGCACCACGGGCATGATGGAGGGCTTCGCCATCCCGCACGCCAAGTCTGACGCCATTACCGAGGCCGCCGTCATCGTTGTCAAGGACGAGTCCGGCGTGACCGGTTGGGACACCATGGACGGTGCTCCCGTCAACGTGGCCATTGCGCTGCTCATCCCGGGCGCACAGGCTGGCACCACGCACCTCAAGATCCTGTCCAAGGTCGCCGAGGCGCTCATGGACCAGGACTTCCGTGCCACCGTCAAGGGTTCCACCGACGCCGCCGAGATCGCCAAGACGATCAACGCTCGCCTGGTCTAATCCCCCAGTTCGCGAATAACATCGCCCCTGTATTTAAGGCGGAGACCCTCCCCAGGGCCTCCGCCTTTTTCTACCTCTCCCATAAGTTAAGTTGCGGTGAAATAGGGACTGTTTAAACGATTCAACCCCAAATTCAGTCCCTATTTCACCGCAACTTACAAAAGGGCATAGAGGGGACCGTCTATCGAGTCTTTGTCGCGAACAGATGTTCAGCCAGAATTCCGTTCGCACGATATTACTCTGGACCGACCGAGTTTCCGCAGTTTGCTCGCCCACAGAGGGCCGGTCGCGGCCTGTGAGATTTATCGCGAGTTCCGCACGAGCCGAAGAGCACTTAATGTGCTCTTCGTGCGAGCAGGACTGTAG
>CAKTWE010000061.1 GCA_934630385.1 uncultured Collinsella sp. | reverse complement strand
CTAGCTCGTCTAAGAGGAACTAGCATGTTAGACCGTTTTACCGATCGCGCGCGCAAGGTCATGTCCATGGCCAAGCAGGAGGCGCTCGATCTTCATTCAAATAAGGTGGGTACCGAGCATCTGCTGCTCGCGCTCGCCAAGGAGGACGAGGGCATTGCCGCGGAGGCGCTGCGCTCGCTCGATATCTCCTACGACGACATCATGGACACCCTCAAGGAGGTCCAGACCACGATTCCCGAGCCCAGCGAGGAGACCGAGGCCGCTAAGCTCGCCTTTACGCCGCTCGTCATCAGCGTGATGGAGCGCTCTTTCCGCGTGGCGCGCGAGAACAACCAGACCTATGTGTCGACCGAGCACCTACTCATCGGTATCGTCGAAGAGGGCAACGGCATGGCCATGGACATCCTCATGCGCCTAGGTGTGTCGTCCGCTTCCATTAAAAAAGCCATCGAGAAGCTTACCGCCAAGGATCAGGACAAGAAGCGCCCGCTCGCCGGCGCCGGTGCTGGGCGTCCCGGTGCGGGCCTGCCGTTCTTTAGCGGCTCGGACGCCTCGCAGCAAAAGGGGAGCGGCACCGACACGCTCAAGCAGTTCGCCACCAACCTTACGCAGAAAGCGCGCGACGGTGAGCTCGACCCCGTGATCGGTCGCGAAAAGGAAGTCCAGCGCATGATGGAGATCCTTTCGCGCCGCACCAAGAACAACCCGCTTATCTTGGGTGACCCCGGTGTGGGCAAGACGGCCATCGTCGAGGGCCTGGCGCAGCAAATCGCTGCCGGCAATGTGCCCGAGAACCTTATGAACCAGAACATCTGGACGCTCGACCTGCCGGGTCTTGTCGCGGGCGCCAAGTATCGCGGTGAGTTTGAGGAGCGCCTCAAGAACGTGATCCAGGAGGCGACCGAAGCCGACGACGTCATCCTGTTTATCGACGAGATGCACACCATCATCGGTGCCGGTTCCGCCGAGGGATCCATCGATGCAAGCTCCATGCTCAAACCCGTGCTCGCGCGCGGCGCTTTCCAGATTATCGGTGCCACGACGGCCGAGGAGTTCCGTAAGTACCTCACTAAGGATCCGGCCTTTGAGCGCCGCTTCCAGACCATCGATGTCGAGGAGCCGAGCGTCGAGGACACGGTCAAAATCCTGACCGCGCTCAAGCCGCGCTACGAGGAGCACCACCACGTGCGCTACACGCAGGGTGCTATCGAGGCCGCCGCGAACCTCTCCAACCGCTACATTCAGGACCGCTTCCTGCCCGATAAGGCCATCGACCTCATCGACGAGGCCGGTGCTCGCGCCCGCATCGCCGCCAACCGTGCACCTGAGCCGGTGCGCGAGGCCGAACATCGCGTCGAAGAGCTCAAGGCTGCCGCACAGGAGGCTACCGAGAGCGACGACATGAACAAGGCCGCCGAGATCACTGAGCAGCAAAAGGCTGCCGAGATTGAGCTTGCCGAGGCCAAGGCTGCCTGGACGGCCGAGCTCGACGCGAGCCCGCTCACTATTGATGTGAGCCAGATTGCCGACATCGTGTCCGTGACCTCGGGCGTGCCGGTGTCTTCGCTCACCGAGAGCGAGAGCCGTCGCCTGCTGCAGGCCGAAAGCGTGCTCAAGACCCGCATTATCGGCCAGGACGAGGCCGTCGAGGCCGTTGCCAAGGCCGTGCGGCGCAGTCGCTCGCCGCTCAAGGATCCGCGTCGTCCCGGTGGCAGCTTTATCTTCCTGGGTCCCACCGGCACGGGCAAGACCGAGCTCGCCAAGACGCTCGCCGAGTATCTCTTTGGCAGCAAGGACGCGCTCATCAGCTTCGACATGTCGGAGTTTGGCAGCGAGTTCGAGGTCTCCAAGCTTATCGGTAGCCCCCCGGGCTACGTTGGCCATGACGAGGGCGGTCAGCTCACCAAGGCCGTTCGTCGTCACCCGTACTCGGTCGTGCTGTTCGATGAGATCGAGAAGGCGCACCCTGATATCTTCAACATTCTGCTGCAGGTGCTGGAGGAGGGCCGCCTGACGGATAGCCAGGGCAAGACGGTCGATTTCCGCAATACGGTGATTATCATGACGTCCAACGTGGGCGCCCGCGAGATCGCGCAGGATGCAAGCGTGGGCTTTGGCACCACCGGCGAGCAGGGTCTCACGTCGAGTGAGATCCGCGGCCGTGCGATGGGCGAGCTCAAGCGCCTGTTCCGCCCCGAGCTGCTCAATCGTATCGATGACATCGTGGTGTTCCAGAAGCTTTCGGGTGAGAACCTGACCAAGATCGCTCACCTGCTGGTGGACGACCTGCGTCAGCGCCTGATTGCCAACGGCATGAACATCAAGCTCACCGATGCGGCCTACGACAAGATCGTGGCCGAGGGCACTGATCTCACCAATGGCGCGCGTCCGCTGCGCCGTGCCATCCAAAAGCTCATCGAGGACCCGCTGTCCGAGGAGCTGCTGGCCGGCGAGTGGGGCTGTGGCGATACCGTCCTGTGCGACGTGGCCGACGGCAAGTTCGTCTTTAGCCACGGCACGGGCGAGATCCCGGCGCCGCGTCCGGCAGGTGCGCTCGGTGGCGATACCGCCCCGGCGGCGCCGCACACCGGCAACGCCGCGCCCGTGAGCAGCGGCGTGACCTCAGGCCCCGGTGGCATGATGCAAGCCGGTTCCGGCGCGCTGTAGGGCGTGGCGACAATTTGATACGTGTAATCGAGGCGTTCTGGCAAGGGCGCCTCGATTTGTAGAGCTGCGAAGTTGTGACCGTTACGCTATGCGGTTCGCCGTTAGCCGATGATGCGAGAGCGCTCGGCGTTTTCGACTGGTTTATGCAAACGAAGTCTGGGAATATACAAGGCGCATGTCTTATTGTCTAACCAGTTGCGCCAAGGAGGCACCATGGACTACAAGATTACCGGCTACGAGCCCGCCCAGCTGTTCCATTTCTTTGAGGAGGTCAGCGCAATCCCCCGTGGGTCTGGCAACGAGAAGGGCATCAGCGATTTCCTGGTTGCGTTTGCCAAGGAGCGCGGTCTCGATGTGTACCAGGACGAGGTCTACAACGTCATCATTCGCAAGCCCGCATCTGCCGGCGCCGAGAATGTTCCGACCGTGATGTTGCAGGGCCATATCGACATGGTGTGCGACAAGTTGGGTTCCGTTGAGCACGACTTTACGACCGATGGTATCGACCTGGTCGTCAAGGACGGCGTCCTTACCGCTAACGGCACCACCCTGGGCGCCGACAACGGCATCGCCGTGGCTCTGATGCTCACTGTTCTCGATGACGATTCGATCGTTCACCCTGCACTCGAGTGCGTGTTCACCACCGACGAGGAGACTGGCCTGGTTGGCGCCGAGACGCTCGACAAGTCCCAGATCAGCGCCCGTACCATGATCAACCTCGATTCCGAGGAAGAGGGCGTGGCCACCGTCAGTTGCGCCGGCGGCGTCGTCGTTACCTACACCTGCCCGATCGTGCGCGAGCACAAGACCGGCAGCACCCTTACGCTCGAGATCTCCGGCCTGCTGGGTGGTCACTCCGGCTCCGACATCAACCTGGAGCGCGGCAACGGCAACCTCATCATGGCCCGTATCATCGACCGCCTGATGGTCGCCGGCGAGCCCGCCATCGTTAGCTTTAACGGCGGCACCAAGGACAACGCCATCAACCGTGAGTGCAAGGCTGTTCTGGTCTACGCTGACCACGCTGCCGCCGAGGCCGCGGCCCAGATCGCAAAGGGCATCATCGCCGACGTCGCTGCCGAGCTCGAGGTCTTCGACCCCGGCTTTACCTGCACCGTCGAGATTGCCGACGGCGCCGAGGTCGAGGCCATGGACCAGAAGTCCGCGCTTGCCCTCATCCGCGCCCTGCGTCTTGCCCCGAACGGCGTGATTCGCCGCAACGTCGCCACCGACGGCTCCGTCGAGGTTTCCTCCAACATCGGTGTGGTTGCCACCTCTGACGACGAGGTCAAGATCATGCTGTCCCCGCGCTCTTCGATCACCTCGCTGCAGAACGAGTTCAAGGATCGCCTGCAGACGCTGGCCGATGTCCTGGGCTTCGACGCCAAGTTCGAGTTCGAGTATCCCGGCTGGAGCTATGCCGAGCATTCGCCGGTCCGCGACGTCTTTGTCGAGAGCTATCGCGAGCTCTTTGGCTCTGAGCTGCGCATCGAGTCCATTCACGCCGGCCTTGAGTGCGGCCTGTTTGCCGAGGCCCTGCACGGCCTGGACGCCATCGCCGTGGGCCCGACGCTCTCCGATGTTCACACCCCGGACGAGAGCATGGAGCTCGCTTCTGCCGAGCGCTTCTACGAGCTACTCATCGACGTCCTCAAGCGCCTTGCCGCGTAAAGGTCGCCTTGGTTAAGCCGCTCTAAAACGGCTGGCTATGAATACGGCCGCCTGGCGTAATGCCGGGCGGCCGTTATTCGTTACAGTGCGAGGATCCCCAGATGCTCAAGCAGGATCTTAAGCCCGATGAGGATGAGCACGACGCCACCCACGATGGTGGCGGGTTTTTCGTAGCGCGCGCCAAAGGTGTGGCCGATCGCTACGCCGGCGACGGAGAAGATAAACGTTGTGACGCCGATAAGCGATACCGCGGGAACGATATCGACCGAGAGCGCCGCAAACGAGATGCCTACGGCTAGGGCGTCAATCGAGGTGGCAATGGCGAGAATCAGGTATTCTACCAGGTCAATCTTCTCGGCATTCTTGTTGTCGCCCTCATCTTCGTCTTCGGTAAAGGCTTCCCACAGCATTTTGCCGCCAATAAAGGCCAAAAGGATGAAGGCGATCCAATGGTCGATGGGCCCGATGATGCCCATGAACTGGCTGCCGAGTGCCCAACCGATCACGGGCATGCCGGCCTGAAAGCCACCAAAGAACAGGCCGAGCACAACAGCGACTTTAAGGTTGATCTTTTTCATGCCGAGACCCTTGCAGATGGAAACGGCAAAGGCGTCCATCGAAAGGCCAACTGCGAGCAACACGAGCTCTGCGAGTCCCATAGTCTGGCTCCCTCTCTGCGGGCGAACCCGATTACACGACTACTCCCTCATTTATATGAGACCTGATGCTACCACATGAGCAGCTAAAAGAGCCTCGTCCCAAATGAGCTACCTAAGCGGTGTTCGCTCATTCTGTAAGCATCGGATTTTGCGGGCGTCACAGGGGCAAACCGTGAGAAACTTATTGACGTTTATGGAGCGTATACGATGGGAGCGATGCCTTGGATAAGAACGAGCTGCAAAAGCGTATGGAACAGGCTATCCGCCTGACTGCCCCCGGCCAGCCGATCCGCACCGCCCTCGACATGATCATTGCCGGTCACCTTGGTGCCCTCATTTGCGTCGGCGATACCGAAAACGTGCTCGCCGCCGGTAATGACGGCTTCCCGCTCAACATTTCGTTCACCTCGAACCGTCTGTTCGAGCTCTCCAAGATGGACGGCGCCATCGTCATCGATGGCGACCTCACCCAGATCCTGCGCGCCAACTTCCACCTCAATCCCGATCCCTCGCTCGCCACGAGCGAGACGGGTATGCGTCATCGCACCGCCGCTCGCATGTCGGTGCTCACCGACGCCATCGTGATCTCGGTCTCGGCCCGTCGTGCCGTCGTCAACGTGTATGTTCACGGCAAGAGCTACGAGATCCAGCCCGTCACCACCATCATGAGCTCGGTCAACCAGCTCGTCGCCACGCTCCAGACTACCCGTCAGTCGCTCGATCGCTCCCTGCTGCGCCTGACGGCCCTCGAGCTCGACGACTACGTTACGCTCGCCGACATTACCGGTATTTTCTCGAGCTTCGAGATCATGCAGCAGGCAAAGACCGAGCTTAAGGATTGCATCGTCAAGCTGGGCAACCAGGGCAAGCTCGTGCAGATGCAGCTCGAGCAGCTCGCCGGCTCCAGTATGGATACCGAATACGACCTGATGATCCGCGACTACGCGAGTGACTCCTCCGAGGCCAATGCCGAGAAGATTCGCGCCGAGCTCGCTCGCATGACGCCTAAGGACTTGTCCGACCCGCAGCATGTGGCGGCAGTTCTGGGCTACGACGACCTGGACGAGGACTCCGTCATGACGCCGCTGGGCCTGCGCACGCTTTCGCGCGTGTCCGTCGTGCGCGACGGCGTGGCCGAGAAGATTGTCGACGAGTACGGCTCGCTGCAGGAACTCATGGACGACATCAGCGAGGATCCGGAGCGCCTGGGCGACTTTGGCGTCAACAACCCTGCCATTCTTGCGGACTCCCTGTACCGCATGAAGGGCACCAAACAGGGGAACGCATAATGGCGTCCGTATGCGCCGTGGTCGTTGCCGGTGGCAGCGGCCAGCGCTTTGGTAACCCCGGTGGCAAGCAGCTCGTCAATGTAGCGGGCCGTCCGCTTATGAGCTGGTCCATCCGCGCGTTTGACCGGAGCGATAAGGTCGGCCACATCGTCGTGGTTTGCCCTGCCGAGCGTCGTGCCGAGATGCGCCGCCTGGCCATCGACCCGTTTGACTATGACACGCCCATCAGTTTTGCCGATGCCGGCGATACCCGCCAGGACTCCACCCGTGCCGGCGTGCATGCGGTTCCGGCGGGCTTTGAATACGTCGCCATTCACGATGGCGCTCGTCCGCTCATTACGACCGAGGCCATCGACCACGCTATCGACGTGCTCGTGAGCGACCGTGCTCTCGACGGTGTCGTGTGCGGCCAGCCCGCGATCGACACGCTCAAGATCGTCGATGGCGACAATATCGTCGAGACGCCGCCGCGTGAGCTCTACTGGGCAGCGCAGACGCCGCAGATCTTTAGCGTCGATGCTATGAAGCGCGCCCACGCTGCAGCCATTGCCGAGGGCTTTATCGGCACCGATGATTCGTCGCTGGTCGAGCGCATGGGTGGGCGCGTCCGCTGCGTCCAGAGCCCGCGTGATAACCTTAAGGTGACGGTGCCCGAGGACCTGCGTCCCGTAACCGCGATTCTGCTTGGCCGCATGGCCGAGGGAGAGGACCTTCCCCATGTTCAGTAACCTGCGCATTGGACACGGCTACGACGTCCACCGTCTGGTGGAGGGGCGTCGATGTATCATCGGCGGTGTCGACATTCCCTACGATCGCGGCCTGCTGGGCCACTCGGATGCCGATGTGCTCGCGCATGCGCTGGCCGACGCCATTCTGGGCGCCTGCCGCGGGGGAGACATTGGCAAACTATTCCCCGATACCGACCCCGCCTATGAGGGCGCCGATTCGATGGTGCTGCTCGCTCGCGTAATGGACTATGCGCGCGAGCTGGGCTTCGAGTTTGTCGATGCCGATTGCACCATTGCCTGCCAGCAGCCTAAGATCACCCCGCACCGCGATGCCATGCGCGCCAACCTTGCCCATGCCCTGGGCGTTGACGTCGAAAACGTGGGCGTCGCCGCCACTACGACCGAAAAGCTCGGTTGGGAAGGCCAGGGCGAGGGGATCGGCGCTTGGGCCGTCTGCCTGCTACAGAAAACCGTTAAGGAGTAACGAATGCGTATCTACAACAGCGCTACCCATAAAAAGGAAGAGTTCCAGCCCATCGAGTCCGGCAAGGTCCGCATGTACGTGTGCGGCCCCACGGTCTACGACAACATTCACATCGGCAACGCCCGCACGTTCATCAGCTTCGACGTGATTCGTCGCTGGCTCATCGCGAGCGGCTACGAGGTCACGTTCGCCCAGAACCTCACCGATGTCGATGACAAGATCATCAAGCGCGCCAACGAGCAGGGCCGTACGGCTGCCGAGGTCGCGACGGAGTTCTCCGATAAGTTCATCGGCGTCATGCGCGCCGCCAACGTGCTCGACCCGGATGTGCGTCCCCGCGCCACCAAGGAGATCGGCCCCATGATCGCCATGATCAAGACGCTTATCGAGCAGGGCCACGCTTACGCAGCCGATAACGGCGATGTGTACTTTGCCGTGCGCAGCGATCCCAACTACGGCCAGGTCTCGGGCCGCAACATCGACGACCTTATGGTGGGTGCGCGTATCGAGGAGAACGAGGACAAGAACGACCCGCTCGACTTTGCCCTGTGGAAGGCCGCCAAGCCCGGCGAGCCCAGCTGGCCGAGCCCCTGGGGCGAGGGCCGTCCCGGCTGGCACACCGAGTGCGCCGCCATGGTGCACCGCTACCTGGGCACTCCGATCGACATCCACGGTGGCGGCTCCGACCTTGCCTTCCCGCATCACGAGAACGAGTGCGCCCAGGCCACCTGCGCCTGGCACCAGGGCTTCTCCAACACCTGGATGCACACGGGCATGCTGCTGGTTGACGGCGAGAAGATGTCCAAGTCGCTCGGAAACTTCTTTACGCTGGCCGAGGTGCTCGAGCAGCACTCCGCTGCCGCCCTGCGCCTGCTGATGCTGCAGACGAGCTATCGCTCGCCGCTCGACTTCTCCTGGGAGCGCCTGGAGGGTGCCGAGAATTCGCTCACACGCATTGCCGGTACGGTCGAGAACCTGCGTTGGGCCGCGAATCACGCGACGGCCGACGCCGATGAGGCTGCCGCCGAGGCGTTTGCCGCCAAGGCCGCCGAGACCCGCGCCACCTTTAGGGAGTGCATGGACGACGACTTTAACACCGCCGGTGCCATGGGTGCCGTCTTTGGCTTTGTGACCGAGTGCAACCAGTACCTGGAGCAGGCGGGCGACGCTGCTGACAAGGCCGCCGCGCTTGCCGCGGCTGATACGCTGACCGAACTGCTCGACACGTTTGGCGTCGAGCTTCCCGAGCCCAAGGTCGAGCTGCCGCTGGGACTGCTGGGCGTTGCCGCCGGTCTGGTTGCCTACACTGGTGACGATGTGGACGAGGCTGCTGCCAAGATTCTCGAGGCCCGCGCCGAGGCCCGCGCCGCCAAGAACTGGGATCTGGCAGACGCCATCCGCGACCAGCTCAAGGACTTGGGCCTGACGATTGAAGATACTGCCGCCGGCACCCGTATCAAATCTCTCTAATCCCTGCGGGTTTCCCAAGCCACGGCACCTTGCCTTTCAATCGTCGGGCATGACCTCAAGGTCTATGCCCTCCTCTTTCAAGGCAATCTGCCGCACCTCGGGCGGTCGGTCTATTTGTTTCGTTTGATAGTTGTATTTAGGAGGTCGCTTTATGGCCGACAATCGCAAGCGTGCGTCTCGTGGCGGCAAGCAGGCTGCTTCTGGCTCGCGTCCGATTCGCCGCAATGACCGCGCTGTCGCTCCCAAGGGCCAGCGCGATCGCACCCAGGCCGCACGTCCACAGCGCGATCGCAACCGCGATGCTATCCAGGCTCCCAAGGGCGAGTTTATCGAAGGTCGCCGTGCTGCCGCCGAGGCGTTGCGCACCGGCTTTCCCGTCAAATGCGCGCTCATCGCCGAGGGCGGGGAGCGCGATGCCGCCTTGTCGCGCCTGGTCGACGACCTCAACGCCGCGGGCGTCCGCATTAAGTATGTGCCGCGCGCGCAGCTTGATGCGCTGTCGAGCCATGGCGCTCACCAGGGCATTGCGCTCGAGGTTGGCAACTTTCCTTACGCCGATGTCGTCGATATTCTCGACCGTGCAGGCGAGGGCCCGGCACTTGTCGTGGTGCTCGACCATGTGACTGACGACGGCAACTTTGGTGCCATCGTGCGCTCCGCCGAGGTTGTGGGCGCGGCCGGCGTCATCATTGCCAACAAGCGCGCCGCCGGCGTGACCGTGGGCAGCTACAAGACTTCAGCCGGCGCCGTCATGCATCTGCCTATCGCGCAGGTGCCCAACATCGCCCGTGCACTCGACGATCTTAAGGCCGCTGGCTTTTGGGTGGGCGGTGCCTCCGAGCACGCCGAAGGCAGTTGCTGGGATGCTCCCTTCGAGGGCCGCGTGGCGCTCGTCATGGGCTCCGAGGGCGACGGCATCTCGCGCCTGGTGCTCGAGAAATGCGACTTTTTAACCAAGCTTCCCCAGCGCGGCATGACCGAGAGCCTCAACGTTGCCCAGGCGACCACGGCGCTGTGCTTTGAGTGGCTGCGCCGCAACGCCGGCGAGCTCATGGGGGAGGAGTAGCGCATGTCCAAGAAGAACCGCGCCAAGTCCAAGGCCAAGCGCTTTGGCGAGGGCTCGGCCAAGCCGATTGTTTCGGCCGCGACCTATGGCGTGGGCGGCAATGCATTTGCGCAGTCCATCGCCGATCCGGTCTCGACGGTGCACTCCAATAAGCCCGAGCTGCTGGTGGTCGACGGCTACAACGTGATTCACTGCACGCCGCGCTACGAAAAGCTCGTCTACGACCATTCCGACGATCCGTATTCCAGCGACGTCCACGATATGGCGCGCACCGCGCTCATCAACGATGTTGCGGCGTTTGCCCAGGGCCGCTACGAGGCTGTGATCGTGTTCGACGGTGCGGGCAATATCTCCAGCGAGCGCCCCAACCTGCCGGCCCGTGGCGTGCGCATCGAGTTTTCGCCGACGGGCGTCTCTGCCGATACCGTGGTGCAGAAGCTCTGCATCGAGGCACGTGAGGAGGGCCGCGCGTGCTCCGTGGTATCGAGCGACGGCACGATCCAGGCCGTCGTCATGGGCAAGGGCGTTACGCGCATCTCGAGCCGTATGCTGGTGGACGAGATCAAACAGATCGATAACGACGTTTACGAGGCAGAGGAGGCTCCGCAGATCAAGATGACTCTGGGCAGCCGCCTGAGCCCCGATTCCCTGGCCAAGCTCAAGGCCCTGCGCGGGAGGTAGGTAAACCTTCTATGGGGAGCTGCTTTCTCGATTGACCAACCAACTGGTTTGTAATCAATGGGTTGCGGATTGGCATCGCCAAAGCGAATAGTTTTTTGGTTCTGGCGAACAGATAAAACTATTCGTTCTGGCGAATAGTTTTGAGATGTGGTCGGGTGAAGGGTCTGTTGCGCCCCGTCCGCAATTCCTTTATTCTTAACAGGCTTCGCGCGAAAGCGCCAAGTGTGCCAGTGTGGCGCAACGGTAGCGCAACTGATTTGTAATCAGTGGGTTGCAGGTTCGATTCCTGTCACTGGCTCCATGAGAGTTTCGGGC
>CAKTWE010000060.1 GCA_934630385.1 uncultured Collinsella sp. | reverse complement strand
AACCAAGCCCGGCCCCGGCCTGCGGTGACGCTGCTGAGGGTTCTTGGGCATCGCTTGCTGGCGGGGTTCTTTGTCTGAGTTGGACTTAGTTGGCGGGGCTACTGGTCCCGATCGCTGTCCCGCGCCGTTCCGGCGCGGGAGGCGCGCCTCTTTGGGAACGCAGAGATAGCCCAGCTGTAGTGGTGTCGCGCACCGATAGCTGCACTTTGGACTGCGTCGAACTCGTTATTCTCCGAGCCCCTCTCCCCTTTTCGCTGATTCGCGCTTTGCGCGAACTCCGCGCTACTGAGGACCTGCTAGGATTCCGAGGTTGAATCCGTCGCCTCGCCCCGTCCCAACATCGCCCTCAGCTTCTCGAAGCTTTCCTCGCTCAGGCAATGCTCCATGTGGCAACCTTCTTGCGAGGCAACCTCTGCCGAAACGCCTGCTTCTTCGAGCAGCTGCACGAAAAAGCAGTGGCGCTCCCACATTTGGCGAGCGACCTCCAGGCCACGCTCCGTCAGATGAACATCTCGTTTGCCCATTTCGACATAGCCGTTGTTCTCCAGCGTCGCCATGGCTTTAGAGACGCTCGCCTTGGTTACGCCCAGGTATTCGGCAACGTCAATCGAGCGAACGACGCCCTGGCGCTCCGAGAGCACATAAATAGATTCGAGATAGTCTTCTCCAGATTCACGTAGGGCCATGGGCCGCCTTTCGCGATGATTGTCAGTTAGCCTTTGGATACTTTCCTTGGCTTACTTTACCGCAAAAGTTTCCTTTGTCTTACTACGTTGTTTAAAAAGTTAACCGTGTTTCACAAAATGTGCAGTACAGGAGCGGAGCGATGGCACGCTCGCAAGGAGTGCCCCCAAGTGCCGAATCTGCAGCTACACCAGCCCAAAGTGCTTGGCAGCGTTGTAGATGCCGTCGTCGTCTACGGCGGTCGTAACGTAGGTCGCTGCGGCCTTCACGGTATCCTGCGCGTTGCCCATGGCCACACTTGTGCCCACGGCCGAGAACATCGACAGGTCGTTCTCACCGTCGCCAAAGGCGATCGCCTCGCTCGCGTCGATGCCCAGCCGCTCCAGCGTCGCCGCCACGCCCAGGTCCTTGCCGCCGTTGGCAGGGATAATGTCACAGAACAAATCACACCAGCGCGTGGTGAGTGAATGCGACACCGCATCGGTCACGATATGCTCGTCGGCCGGATCCACAAAGGCGCAGAACTGGTAAACCGGCGCATCGAAGGCGTGCTCAAACGGCTCCTCGTGGTAGACGATTCCCGCGTTGCTGCCAGCCGTCACCACGCGCTCGGACAGACGGTTCACAAACGAGTTCTCGCCCTGCATGCACAGCGAGTCGTAGCGCCCCTGCGCCACCTGGTCCACGATCACCGCAACGTCGTCCGGATCAATCGGGCAGCTACGGTAGACGCACTCAGCATCAAAGCAGTGCTGGCCCGAAAGCGTAATGTACGCATCCCAGCCCAAGTCGAACAGCCAGTCCGGCATCTGGTAGGTCGGACGGCCCGTGGCGATCACGCACGCAATCCCCCGCTCGTGAAAGCTGTCGAGCACCTGCTGCGCCGACGCCGGAATCCGATGGGTCTTAAAGCTCAGCAGCGTGCCGTCGATATCGAAAAACGCGGCCCTGATCATCCTCGTCTACTCCTCGCCCTCGAGCTTTTCGCTCGCCTCGAGCCACGCCATCTCCAGCTCGTCCATGGCGGCGTGGGCCTCGTCGATCTTTGCCTGCTGCTCGCCCAGCGCCGTGTAGTTGGTGGGATCGACCTGCGCCATGGCGGCCTCGGCCTCCTCCACGCGGGCGCGCTGCGTCTCCATCTTGCGCTCGAGCGAGCTCACCTCGCGGCGGAGCTTCTGGCGCTCGGCGTTGGAAAGACCGTTGGGCTGCCCGCTCGTCTTGGGCTTTTCGGCCGCAACCGCTGCGGCGCCGGTGTCGAACGTGCCGGTCTTGGCGCTCGGCGCGCCCACGGGCTCGCCCTCGGCGGTGGCGTTGCACAGGCGCAGGTACTGGTCGACGCCGCCGGGCATATGCGTCAGATGACCATCGAGCAGCGCCCACTGCTGGTCGGTCACGCGCTCCATGAGGAAACGGTCGTGCGTCACCAGGATCAGCGTGCCCGGCCAGCCGTCGAGCAGGTCCTCGACAATCGCCAGCATGTCGGTATCGAGGTCGTTGCCCGGCTCGTCCAGGATAAGCACGTTGGGCTCGTCCAGGATCGTCAGCAGCAGCGACAGGCGACGGCGCTGGCCGCCCGAAAGATCGCCGATGCGGCTCCAGAGCTGCTGCGTCGTAAAGCCCAGACGCTCGCAAAGCTTCTCGGGCGAGGTCTCCTTGCCGTCGATGACGTAATACTTCTTATAGTTGCTCAGCACCTCGCGGATCGTGTCACCCATGTAGGGCTCGAGCTCCTCGAGCTGCTGCGACAGCACGCCAAAGCGCACTGTCTGGCCAATCTTCACGCGGCCGCGAAGGGGCGCGATCTTGCCCTGAATCACGTCGAGCAGTGTGGACTTGCCAGCGCCGTTCTCGCCCAAAAGACCATAGCGGTCGCCCGCACCGATGAGCCAGGTCACGTCGGAGAGCACCTGCTTGGGCGCGCCGTCGGCATCCGCATAGCCGGCGTCCACGTCGACCACATCGATGACCTGCTTGCCCAGGCGGCTCACCGCCAGACGCTTGAGCTCCAGCTCGTCGCGTACGGGCGGTACGTCGGCGATGAGCTCGCGAGCGGCCTCCACGCGAAACTTGGGCTTGGTGGAGCGCGCCTGGGCGCCACGGCTCAGCCACGCGAGCTCCTTGCGCGCCATGTTGCGGCGACGCTCCTCGGTAACGGCGGCCATGCGGTCGCGCTCCACGCGCTGCAGGATGTATGCCGAGTAGCCGCCCTCGAAGGGATCGACTTGGCCGTCGTGGACCTCCCACATGCTGGTGCAGACCTCGTCCAGGAACCAGCGGTCATGCGTGACCACAAGCATGGCACCCTGACCGCGCTGCCAGCGGGCCTTTAGGTGGCGTGCGAGCCAGTTGATGGTGCGCATGTCCAGGTGGTTGGTGGGCTCGTCGAGCATGAGCACGTCATAGTCGCCGATCAGCAGGCGCGCGAGGTCCACGCGACGGCGCTGGCCGCCCGAGAGCTCGCCCACCGTGCCCTCCCAGGGCACGTCGCTAATAAGACCGGCAAGGATCTGGCGCGTACGCGGGCTCGAGGCCCACTCGTACTCGGGCGTGTCGCCAACGACGGCGTGATGCACGGTGTCGGTATCGACCAGGTTGTCCTTTTGGCCGAGCAATCCGATCGTGGTGTCGCGGCGGTGCGTCACGCGGCCGTCGTCGGGCTCCAGCGTGCCGGCGAGAACGCTCAGCAGTGTCGACTTGCCGTCGCCGTTTTTGCCGACGATACCAATACGGTCGCCCTCGTCCACGCCGAGCGTCACGCTATCGAAAATATGCTTGGTGGGAAACTCTAGGCTGATGGAATCGCATCCCAAAAGAATCGCCATATGCCCTGCTCCTTCATAGAAATACAACGTTGTCCATGATAGCAGCGAGCCCCACCCCAAACCACCACGAAGGTGCCTGTCCCCTTTGTGGTGGTCGTTTCGGTCGCAGAGCAAAAAGGCGGGCCATCTCCCGCAAGAGATGACCCGCCTCTCCAATCAGTCCCGCGACAACCGTGGCCGCCGCGGGCCTCAAGCATGTCCCGGACTAGGAGAACATGCCGGTGAGGTAATCATTCAGCCGCTTATCCTTGGGCCGTTGGAAAATCTCATCGGTCTCGTCGTACTCGACCATATCGCCCATGTAGAAAAACGCCGTGCGATTGGACACGCGCGACGCCTGCTCCATGTTGTGCGTCACGATGACGATGGCGCGGTCGGCCACGATCGACGACATCAGGTCCTCGATCGCCAGCGTCGAGATGGGGTCGAGCGCCGAGCAGGGCTCGTCAAACAGAATCACATCGGGGTTGAGCGCCAGAGTGCGCGCGATGCACAGACGCTGCTGCTGGCCGCCCGAAAGCGCGTAGGCGCTCTTGTCGAGCTTATCCTTGACCTCGTCCCACAGCGCCGCGCCGCGCAGGCTTTCCTCGACCATGCGATCGAGCTCGTCGCGGTCGGTGATGCCGTGGCGCTTGGGCGCAAACGTGATGTTGTCGCGAATGGACTTGCGAAACGGATTGGGCTGCTGAAACACCATGCCGATGGAACGGCGCAGCTCGTACGTGTTCTCGGTCTTGGTGTTCACGTTACGCCCACGGTAGTTGATCTCGCCCTCAACGCGGCAGCCGCGAATCTCGCGATTCATCAGGTTGAGACTGCGCAAAAAGGTCGACTTACCGCAGCCCGAAGGCCCAATGAGCGCCGTGATCTCACCCTTGTGGAAGTCGAGTGACGTATTGTGCAGCGCATGGTGGTCGCCATAGTATACGTTGACGTCCTTGGTGGAGAGCACAACTTCGTCGCTCACGACCTTGCCGCTCACGCGCACGCGCTTTTCGCTCTCCCCCACGCTCGACAGAAAGTCCTGGGTCTCGGACGCGGCCGCTTCGGTTGCGGGTGTTACATTCATCTCGCTCATTCGGCCGTCATCTTCCTTGCCAGTTGCTTGCCCACGATACGGGCGACTACGTTAAACAGCAGCACGCAGGTCATCAGCAGCGCTGCGGTGCCCCAGACGATCTGCTGGGCCTCGGGGCTGCCCTCGCCATAGATCTTGTAGATGTGCACGGCGAGCGACTCACCGGGGCGGAACACGTTCCAGGCGCAGGTGGGACTCGACAGGTTAAAGCTCAAGAAGTTCAGGCGAACCGGCGAGCTCATGCCCGAGGTAAAGAGCAGCGCCGCGGCCTCGCCAAACACGCGGCCGGCCGAAAGCACGATGCCGGTCACGATGGCGGGCATGGCCTCGGGGATCAGGATGTGCAGCGTGGCCTCCCAGCGGGTGAGGCCCATGGCCAGGCACGCATCGCGCTGGGCCTGCGGCACGTCCTCGAGCGCCTGCTGAATCACGCGCACCAGGATGGGGATGTTGAACATGGTGAGCGCGACGGCGCCGGAGATGATGGAGTACTTCCAGCCCAGCTGCACCGAGAACACCAGAAAGCCGAACATGCCGACAACGATGGAAGGCAGCGAGGACAGCGTCTCGATGGCGGTGGAGGCGATGCCGCGGATGGGCCCGTCCGGCGCGTACTCAACCAAAAAGACCGCGCCGCCCAGGCTGATGGGCACCGATATACCTAAGGTGATCAGCAGCAGATAGAATGAGTCGAACAGCTGGTAGAGTACGCCGCCCTGGGTTCCGTTGGCGCGCGAGGGCTGCGTGAGAAAGCCCGGCTGGAACAGCGTCGAGATGCCCTCGAACAGGATATAGGCCACCATGGAGACGACGATGAGCATGACGATGGCGACGATTGCCGTCAGCACGCCCGTGGCGATGCGGTCCTGCTTTTGGACGCGCCCGAGTCTCGCCTCGTCGATATGGATGCGCGTGCTAGTCACGAGCCTTCGCCCCCTTGCGGCCGATAAGGTGGATGATCAGGATGAAGATGAGGCTCATGCCCATCAGCAGCAGACCGAGCGCCCACAGAACTTCGTCCTGGGCCGAACCCTCGGCATAGACCGCCATGGACGTAGTGAGCGTGGTGGTGATGGTCGAGGCCGGCGACAGCAGCGACGTCGGCATGGCCTCGATGCCGCCGATAACCATGCGCACGGCGAGCGTTTCGCCAAAGGCGCGGGTCATGCCAAGGATGACCGCGGTCATGAGCGACGGCATGGCGGACTTGAGCACCACGTGCCAGATGGTCTGCCAGCGGGTGTAGCCCAGCGCGAGCGAACCCTGGCGGTAGCTATCGGGCACGGCGCGCAGGCCATCGACCGAAAGCGTGGTCATCGTCGGCAGGATCATAACGGCCAGCACAATGGCGCCGGGCAAGATGCCCAGGCCCGTGCTCGCATGGAAAACGCTCTTCATAAGGCCGACAACCACGTGAAAGCCGATCAGGCCAAAGACGACCGAGGGAATGCCGGTCAAAAGCTCAATAAGCGGCTGAAAGACCTTGGAACCAAACTTAGGCTGGATTTCGACCGCAAAGATGGCAGAGCCGATGGCGATGGGCAGCGCAATGAGCGTGGAGAGCACCATGACCGCAAACGAGGTGACGATCAGGGGCAGGGCGCCGGTATAGGGCAGGCCGTTTTCGGCCGTGTTGGCCAGGTCCCACTTGGTGCCGGTGAAGAACTCAACGATCGAGACGCCGTCCTTAACAAAAGCCGAAAGGCCCTTTTGGGCGACCATAAAGATGAGCGCGGCAACGACAAGCGTCACGAGCGCAACGCACGCGCCCGTGACGCCCAGGCCCACGTTCTCAAGGTCGCGCTTTGGCAGCTGTTTTGCCATTACAAACCTTTCCGGGGCGATTGCTTATTTAGCAGAGACCTTGCCGCTGGCGTCCTTGACGACCTTCATGGCAGAGACGGGAATAAAGCCCTGCTCCTCGACGAGCTTGCCCTGGACGTCGTCGGAAAGCATGAACTCCAGAAAGGCCTTGGTGGCCTCGTCGGCGTCCTTTGCGCAGTACATGTGCTCGGTCGCCCAAATCTTAAAGGAGTCGTCGGTGACGTTTGCGCTCTTGGGCTCCACGCCCTCGACCTTGATGGCGTTGAACTTGGAGTCATCGAAGTGCGAGAAGTCGAGGTAGGAGATGGCGTTGTCGGTGCTGCCCATCTGAGTCTGGACGTCGCCGGACTTGTCGAGCTCGGCGTCGCCCTTAAAGTCGACGGCCTCGTCGCCAAAGACGGCAGCCTCGAAGGTGGCGCGGGTGCCGGAGCCGGCCTTGCGGTTGAGGACGACGATGGTAGCGTCGTCGCCGCCGACCTCCTTCCAGTTGGTGATCTGGCCGGAGAAGATGCCCTTGAGCTGCTCGAGGGACAGGTCGTCGACCTTGACGTTCTTGGAGACGACGGGGCCCATGCCCACGACGGCGACCTCGTGGTCGACGAGGTTCTTGACCTGGTCGGCCTCGAGCTTGGTCTCGGCGAAGACGTCAGAGTTACCGATGGTAACGGTGCCGGCGGCGACGGCGGTCAGGCCCTTGCCCGAACCGTTACCCGAGCCGGAGACGGAGACGTCGGGGTTGGCATCCATGAACTTCTCGGCAGCGGCCTCGACGAGCGCCTGGAACGAGGAGGCGCCGTCGTAGGTCACCTCGCCCGAGACGGACTCGGCAGCAGCGGCGCTGCCCTTGTCGGCGGCGTTGGAAGCGCCTGTGCCGCCGCAACCAACGAGGCCGAGGCCCACGAAGCTGGCAAGACCACCAGCGAGGCCGAGGAACTGACGACGAGAATAAGCCTGATCGAGCATGATCTTCCTTTCATACATGCGACTCGCGGACACCCTGCCCGCTTTGCTGTTTGGAAAGATACGGCCCCGACCGGTCAGCGCCCGCACCAACTGCGGTTTCTTACGGGCTTTTGATAGACCCTTACCGCAAGCGCGGCTCGGCTTTACAAACGAATAACAAACCCCACCCAAGCATGGCACGCTTTTTACACCAGAGGAAGGTACTCATTGGGGACGTACTTAAACGACCAGTCGTTGGGAACGTTCTTGTTTGACTAGTCATTTAAGAACGTCCCCAACGACTACCCTCAATGACCACCGCATCCGGAGCAAGGCAACGCCGCAGGTAGAGGACGGACAGCGAGCGACGTCCAGAGCGAACAAGTTGGCATGAAAAAGGCAAGGCATAGACCTTCTGGTCATGCCTTGCCTTTTGAATGACAAATTGTCGCTCTGGACGTCGCGCAGCGTCGAGCCGTTACGCGGTTTGGTAAAACCGCGTAACCTTAAAGCTCGAGTTCGTTGAGGCGCAAGATGGCCACGATGTAGATCTTAAGCGCCTGCTTGAGCTGTTCCTCGTTGGCGCACTCGTTGGGGCCGTGCATCTGGCCGCCCCATACGGGCAGCTCCAGGCCGGTCTCCTCGGGGCCAAACGAGACGGCGCGGGCAAAGTTGCGTGCATACGTGCCGCCGCCCATGGCGAAGGGCTCGGCATGCTTACCAGTAAACTCGTTATAGGTATCGACAAGCGCCTTCACGGCCGGATCGTCGGCAGAGACCGAGAACGGCACCTTGGCACGGCCCACACGGCACGTCACGTCAAAGCGGCCCACGAGCGGCTCAAGCTGCTCGCGAATAGTATCGGCACTGGTGCTATCGGGGAAGCGCACGTCGATGACCTGCTCGATGTGGCCATCCGCCACACGGATGACGCCAGGGTTACAGGTGAGCGGGCCAAACGCCGGGCTCGTCGCATCGATTCCCAGGCCGCGGCCATAGGCGTCCGCATGCACAAAGGCCAAGAACTTGACGAACTCGTGCTCGGCAGGCGTCAGCAGGCGCTCGTCGCGCGCACCAAACGCATCCTCGGCCTCGCGCAGATACGCCACAATCAGGCCGACGGCATTGATCGTTCCCTCGGGCATCGAAGCGTGGCCGCCAATACCGTGGGCGAAAATCTGCGCATGCCCGTTATCGAGCGCCGTGATTTCCAGGCGGTCGGCGTTCTCGACGGGCGCCGGCAGCTCATCGGCGGCAATCGCAAGCTCGCAGATAGACTGCGACGGAATAGCGTTACTCGCCTCGGCACCGCTCCACGATACGATGCGCCCGCCGTCGATCTTGGGGCTCACAAACGTCGCCCCAAACTGGCCCTTCTCGGCATTGCAGACCGGGAACTCGGCATCGGGCGTAAACAGAAAGTCGGGGTCTGCGTGGTTCTCCAGATAATGGTGAACGTCGGACATGCCCACTTCCTCATCGCAGCCCAGCAGCGCGCGGAAGGTGTAGCGCGGCACAATGCCGTGCTTGAGCAGATAGGCGCCGGCGTAGAGCGACAACACCGCCGGGCCCTTGTCGTCGATCACGCCGCGGCCGAGCAGCCAGCCCTCGCGACGCTCCATCGCAAACGGGTCGGTGTTCCAGCCGGGGCCTGCGGGCACCACGTCCACATGGCAAATGGTCGCGAGCTGCTTATCGCCGCGACCGAGAATGTCGGCAATGCCCACATAGCCCTCGTCGTCGCTCGTCTGGTAGCCGAGCTTTTGCGCAATGCCGAGCGCGCAATCGAGCGCATCACGGACCGGGCGGCCAAACGGCGCGCCGGGCTCCGCATCGGCAGCAACGACCACAGACGGATAGCTCACCAGCTGCTCGATATCGGCGACGACATCCTCCCAGACCTCGTCGACATACTCAGCGACGCTCTGCTCCACCTGATTCATGGACGACCTCCTTACCAATGAGCGGCGAGCGTGCCCGCCCCTCACATTACGTCATTAGATAGCGAAAAGTTTAGCAAGCTCGGCCACCGAGTGCACCACCGCATCGGCACCCGCCGCCTCGTGCTCGCCCGGCGCCGCCGCGCCCGAATAGATGCCGATGCACGGCACGCTCATCGCGTGCGCGCCCTCCACATCGTTAAAGCGATCGCCAATCATCACGGCATCGTCGGCCGTTGCACCGAGCGCCGCCAGGGCATCGCGGACCGAATCGGCCTTGGTCTCGCGTCCCAGCGGCGGATTCATGCCAACCACTGCCTCAAACTGAGAAAGCCCGAGCTCACGCACCATGTCGATACACTTTGCCTCCATGCGCGACGTCGCCACGGCCATACGCTTGCCTTGGGCGACCAACCCATCCAGCAGCTCGGGGATCCCGTCGAACACGGGATACTCCTCCGGCCCCAGCTCATCAAAAAAGGCGCGGTACTCATCGGCCACCACAAGCGACTCCTCGCGGGAAAAGCCATAAAAGTCGTGAAAGCTCTTCCACAGCGGAGGCCCGATCATGCGACGCAAGTCACCCATCTGCGCCTCCGAAAGCCTGCGCGCAGCCAGCGTCTTGCGCGTCGAGGTCATTACCGCCCGACCCGTATCGGCCACCGTGCCGTCAAAATCGAACAGCACAATCGACCGCCTGCATATCTTCTGTGCCCCCATCGGCATCCCTCTTCCCCAGTTGACGATTTCCACACCGACACTTCAAACTGTTGACTATTCAACAATTGAACCTAGTAATGTGGAACGACTCTACTATACTTGTCGCACTTTGCTCTCAGAAGGCGGCGCGCAAACGCCCCAACGAAAGGTGCAATTATGTCTTTTGCCATCATAACCGACTCCACGTCGGACATCTCCCCCGCCCGCGCCCAAGAACTCGGCATTTACGTGATCCCGCTGCATGTGATTATCGAGGGCGAGGACCTGCTCGACCAGGTGCAAATTACCGCCGAGGAATACGTCGCGCGCATGGCCGGCTCCAAGCAGCTGCCGCACACCTCGCAGCCGAGCGCCGGCGAGCTCAAGGCGCTCTTTGACCGCGTGCTCGCCGACGGCCACGACAGCGCCATCTTTATCTCGCTGTGCAGCGAGTGGTCCGCCTGCTATGCCAACGCCAACCTGACGGCCGAAACGCACGAGTTAGACGTGCGCTGCATCGACTCACGCACCGGCTCGGGTGCCGAGGGCCTGCTGGTGGAGTACGCGCTGGCCATGCGCGAGGACGGCCGCAGCCTGGACGAGACCGAGGCGCAGATCCGCGCGACGCTGCCCGACGCCCACCTGCTGCTGATTCCCCGCACGCTCGAGAACCTCGTTAAGAACGGCCGCGCGCCCAAGCTCGCCGGCCAGCTCACCCAGATGCTCAACATTCGCCTGGCCGTTTCGCCGGAGTGGAAATCGGGCGAGATCAAGGCCATCAAAAAGGGCCGCGGCGCCAAGCGCATCGTCGCCAACACCATGGCTGACTGCCTCGCATTTTTGGCCGAACATCCAGGCTCCAGCGTGCGCGTGCTCACGACCGGCGCCGCCGAGGAGCAGGAGCTCGTCAGCCAAGCGCTCGCAGGCCAGGACTACGTAGACGCCGGCACCGGCCCCATCGGCTGCACCATCGCCACCCATGTAGGCGTCGACGCCATCGCCATCAGCTACTGTCCCCGCTACCAGCGCATCCACTAGGGGCACCTTTACCACTTGCGGTGTAATAGGGACTGTTTTTGGCTTATCAGCCGCAAATCAATCCCTATTCCACCGCAACTTGGAAGCAGTTCATTTAGCC
>CAKTWE010000059.1 GCA_934630385.1 uncultured Collinsella sp. | reverse complement strand
CGCACCTGCATCATCGGCGCCCTGGACAAGGCCGCCGAGACCATGGCCGGCCTCTCCGGTACCCGCATTCACGAGTAACCACAGCCTCTTTTAGGGTTGTCCCGGCAAAGGCGTCCCGCAAACTAACTAATGGGTTCGAAAGCATTGCTTCCGAACCCGTTTTAATGAAGGCCCTTCTTGTATGGCGCCGCTACAGTGCCAAAGACGATGGTTCCCAATAACGTCACAACCGCTGCAACGTAAAAGCCCAAATCGCCCTGGCCGGTTGTATCGGCTAGGGCCCCGGTGACAAATGGCGCGATAACAGATGCGCTCATACCAAAGAAGTTGAGGGTTCCCAGCGCCGTTGCGGTGTTCCAAGGAGAGATAAAACCGTTAAGCCAAGAGATGATAATCGGTTCAACTGCGAGCTTGCCAAAGAAGCCATAGAGCGCGATGCCGGCAATGATTTCCTCATTGGTCTTGGCAGCGAGTGTGGACATGAGCGCGCAAACGGCAAACGCCTCGAGTGCAATGACAAAATGGTATTTTCTTGCAGGAAAACGATCGGCAAGCTTGCTAAACAAGAGCGCTCCCGGTACTCCAGCAAAAAAGACAATTGAAGAAACAAGTCCCGTAAGAGATGCTTCAAATCCCCTGACGGATCCCAGGTAGTTTGGCAGCCAAGTGCTTATAAGGTAATAAAGGTAGAGGGTTGAAAAATAAAGGATATAGGCAGCGATCATCGGCGGCTTGAAGAACGACGAGCGAGCAGTTTCGTTCGCTAGATTGTTGAGCTTGCGTTCGAGCGCGGTAGGGCTTTCTGCTGAGTTTTGGCCTGGCATGATTCTTGCGTAAACGAAAGCCATAATCAGCGCAAATGAGCCTGCTGCAACAGTCAAGCTCTGCCACCGGAGAGCTCCCGTGCTCACGAGAAGGCTTGACGAAGCGAGTCCGATTCCTGATCCAACCGCGGTGCCACTGTTAACCAGTGCTGTTGCCAAGCTGCGTCGATGAGCGGGAACATATACGTTAGTAACGGTATAGGCAATTCCAAAAAAAGTCCCACAACCCAATCCGGAAAAGAAACTGGCGATGTACATCGTAGATAGGCGAGTGGATAGGGCCATTCCCAAGGTGCCTAATCCGAATACGATGAATCCGGGGACCACAATAATTTTCATACCCAGACGATCGGCGAGCAATCCTGATGGAATCTGCATGAGGAGATAACCCAAAAAGTAGAAGCTCGATATCAAGCCAAGTTGGGTGAGAGACGCTCCGTCGAAATATGCCGATAGGATTGGATAGATCGGCGTGAGCATCATGCGCGATATCCAGATTGCAATCCAGCCAAAAATAAGGGCGATGACACCGATTTTCCAGAAGGGGGCGCGATGGCGTGAGCTTGGTTTTGACATGGCGATCCCTTCTTGTGATAGCCGTGATATGCACCTTCTCATCCTATATTAAAAGCTGATTACCAAAAAACGATATTGCATGTCCATGCCTGTAAAACTAGAATTGAAGCGCTGTTTCAGGGCGGGGTGGAATTCCCCACTGGTGGTAAATCGGGCGGTGTCAAAGGGACGCCGTGGCGCAGGTAAAGTGCCTGCGGCCGAGCCGATGAGTCCGCGACCCGTGTGTGCGTTGGTTCGCACGCCGGCTGAACTGGTGAGATCCCAGTACCAACGGTTAGAGTCCGGATGAAAGAGGCAGGTGATCTTATGTCTGAACAGTCGCAGCATATCCATTTTGAGAACACGAATAGGTGGAGCACCAAACAGCTCGTAACCATGGCGTTGATGTGCGCCTTGGGAGCATTGTTTATGTATGTGCAGCTGCCCATCCTCCCCTCGGCGCCGTTTTTGACGTATGACCCGTCGCTGGTGCCGGCGATGGTGTGTGGATTTGCGTATGGTCCTGGTGCCGGCACTGCCGTCGCCGCCATGGCGATCGTCATCCATGCGCTCACCACGGGCGACTGGGTCGGCGCGCTTATGAACCTGGTTGCCACGCTGGGCTTTATTCTGCCCGCGGCGATCGTCTACCAAAAGATGCACACCTACAAGGGTGCCGTGATTGGCCTGGCGCTCGGCGTCATTGCCGCTACGGCGTTGTCTATGGTCGCAAACCTTACCATTGGCGTATGGTTCTGGTATGGCTCGGTCGATGTGATCGCCCCGCTCATGCTTCCCGCCGTGCTGCCGTTCAACCTTATCAAGACCGTGCTTAACTCGGTGTTGACGCTGGCGGTGTATAAAGCAGTCTCCAACCTCATCACGCCTAAAAAGGACCAGGTCAAAGGCCGCGCATGATTGAGTGTCGGGGCATCTCATTTAGCTACGACGGCGCTGCGAAAGCACTCGACGGCGTCGATCTGAACATCGAGGATGGCGAGTTTTTCTGCATCCTCGGCGGAAACGGGTCGGGCAAGTCGACGTTTGCCAAGCATCTGAATGCATTGCTGCAGCCCGATGCCGGCGCGGTGCGCATCGATGGCATGGATGCGTCCGACCCCGAGCTGGTCTACGACATTCGCTCGACTGCGGGCATGGTATTCCAGAACCCGGATGATCAGCTGGTGGCGACGCTTGTCGAGGACGATGTTGCGTTTGGTCCCGA
This sequence comes from uncultured Collinsella sp., assembly GCA_934630385.1. Classification (GTDB taxonomy): domain Bacteria; phylum Actinomycetota; class Coriobacteriia; order Coriobacteriales; family Coriobacteriaceae; genus Collinsella. The sequence continues at coordinate 8,768 of CAKTWE010000059.1, read as the reverse complement.
AAACCTTGGCGTGCCATCGGCACAAATTGCGCAGCGCGTACGCGAGGCGCTGAAGGGCGTGGGCCTGGTGGGCTTTGAGCGCCACGAGACCCACGCGCTTTCGGGTGGCCAAAAGCAACGCGTGGCGCTTGCCGGAGTGCTTGCTATGGAACCGCGTGTGCTCATCTTGGACGAGGCTTCTTCGATGCTCGATCCGCGTGGACGCAAGGGCCTTATGAAGGCGTGCCGTGCTCTTCATGACCGTGGTATGGCCATCGTGATGATCACACACTTTATGGAAGAGGCCGCTGAGGCCGATCGAGTCGCAGTGTTTCGGGCGGGGCGCGTTGCCATGCTCGGTACTCCCGAGGAAATTCTTACACGGTCAGATGAGCTTGCGCAGTTGAACTTGGACATGCCGGAGTCGTGCCGTTTGGGCTTGGCGCTTCGTGCGAAGGGCATACCCGTTTGCGCGCAGGTGCGCGAGGCGGATATGGTTGCCGAGGTTGCGCAGGCCTATACCGAGCGGAGCGGGGCGGGCGCCGCGGGGCAGCCTTCCGCATCCCAGTTGGAAATCGCTGACGGCACTGTTCCGGCAGACAACAAGGACAACGCGTCGGAGCCCGTCATCGAGCTATCCCATGTTTCGTACAGTTATTCGCTCAGTCCGCGCGAGCGCCGTCGCTGGCATAAGCGCTCGGTCACTGCGGACAAATCGAACAAACAGGCTCTCTGGGGAAACGACCCCAGCAGTCCTTGGGCACTTCACGACGTGTCTTTGACGGTGCGTCGCGGCGAGTTCCTGGGCCTGGCGGGCCATACCGGTTCGGGTAAATCCACGCTGGTCCAGCACCTCAACGGGCTAATCCGCCCGCAGGAGGGGAGCGTTTGCGCACTGGGGCTCGACCTGTCGCAAAAGAAGGATGCCGCCGCGGTTAAGGCAAAGGTCGGCGTGGTGTTTCAGTATCCAGAGCGTCAGCTGTTTGCCGAGACCGTGGTGCAGGACGTGGCATTTGGTCCGCGCAACCTTGGCCTGTCGCAAGACGAGGTCGCGCGCCGCGTTGCGTCATCGCTCGCACGCGTGGGCCTCGACCTTGCCACGATAGGTGACAAGAGCCCCTTTGAACTCTCGGGCGGACAGCAGCGGCGTGTGGCGTTTGCCGGCGTGCTCGCTATGGAGCCCGAGGTGCTGGTACTCGATGAGCCCATGGCAGGTCTCGATCCGGCGGCTCGCAGGGATTTCCTGGAGCTCATTGGCCGTTTTCATGACGAGGGCCTGACCGTTGTCATGGTTTCGCACAGTATGGATGACCTAGCCAATTGCTGCGACCGCATCGTTGTGATGAACGAAGGCGCGGTGTTTGCCGAGGGCACGCCCGCTCAGGTTTTTGCGCATGCGGATGAGCTTAAATCAATCGGCTTGGGTGTTCCCGCTGCCCAGCGCATGGCGCTGGCGCTCGCGGAAGCGGGCGTGCCGCTGCGTTGCGACGGGCTCTATACGGTTGAGTCGTTGGCAGTCGAACTGTCAGGCTTGCTGCTCGGCCGTGCGGAGGGCCCTTCGGGTGCTTCGCGTCGGGCCGATTCCAGTGCATCCGCGCGAGAGGAGGGCTGCTAATGGAGGCGTTTTCGTTTGGCAGCTACTATCCCGGCGATAGTGCAATCCACCGCCTGGACCCGCGAACTAAGTTACTCTTGGGCTTTGTGTTTCTGATCACGACGCTCACGGTCAGCAGCTTCCGCGGATTGGCCCCGGTCGCAATCTTCGTTGTCCTGATCTATACCGTGTCCCGGGTGCCGCTTCGCCGCGTCCTGTCATCGATGGCGCCGCTGCTGGCGATCGTCGTGGTGGTCGTGGTGCTCAACCTATTTACCGACCAGAGCGGGCACATCCTGTGGCAGCTCGGCTTTCTGCAGATTAGCGAGGGCTCGCTGCATTCCGCCGGGTTTATGGCGTGCCGTCTGACCCTGATGATGGCCGGCATGAGCGCTATTACGCTCACTACGCCCACACTCGATCTCACGGCAGGCTTTGAGCATTTGCTCGCGCCGCTTGCGCGCGTGGGGCTTCCGGCACACGAGCTCGGCATGATCATGGGCATCGCGCTGCGCTTTATGCCGCAGTTTGCCACCGAGATGAAGCAGACGGCGGACGCGCAGGCAAGTCGCGGCGCGCGCGTGACGGGTGGTCCGCTCGGCGGCGTGCGCATGCTCGCCAGCGTGGCAATTCCGCTGTTCACGGGTGTGTTTCGTCATGCCGAGACACTCTCTGCCGCTATGGATGCACGTTGCTACCATGGCGAGCAGGGGCGTACGCGACTGCATGCGCTTGCATTTTGCCGCGGCGATGCATTGGCGGCGGTGGTGACGGCGTTGCTGCTCATCTGCGTCATCGTCATCAATCTTCAACTTGTTTAGGCGCGATTCGAGCGCAAGAAAGGGATTCCTATGACCGACATCGACCGCACGGCCCAACTCGAGCGCGCCTGCACATACCTCAGGCGCATCCCCGCGTGGTTTCTGGCCACGACTGACGTGAATGATGGGCATCAGCCACGCGTAAGGCCGTTCTCGTTTGCCATGGTCGATAACGGCAAACTGTGGTTTTGCACGTCGCGCGACAAGGACGTGTGGTCAGAGCTCGGCGTGAACCCCAAGTTTGAGCTTTCGGGCTGGAAACCGGGGGAGTGCTGGATCGTATTGTCCGGCGAGGCTGCGCTCGAGGACGATGCGGTGGTGAGCGACCGCGTTCGCGAAGCTGGCTTTAAGCACATGGTGGGCATTGGCGAGAATCACGAGAGCGCCAACGACGGTCGCCTTGCGTTTTTCTCGGTCCGCAATATCGCCGCCCGCTTCTGCGATATCGACGGCAGCGAAGAGCGTCTGGAGCTCTAGCGCGTCTCAAATTAACTACCCGTTCCAAATTGGCTAGTGGCAGGAGGAAACGTGGACGGATTGAATACGGTGTTGGAGTATCTGACGTCGGTGCCGGCGTGGTATCTGGCGACGAGCGTGGATGGGCAGCCGCATGTGCGTCCGTTTTCGTTTGCACAGATTCAGGACGGCAAGCTGTGGTTTGTGACTGCACGCACCAAAGATGTGTGGCAGGAGCTGCTGCAAAACCAGCGCTTTGAGGCCACGAGCTGGTGGCCGGGCCATGGCTGGCTCATTTTGCGCGGCCGCGCCGGCTTGGATGACCAGGCTGCCCCCGATATGCGCGAGGCCGGATGGAAACATCTTGAGCGCTTGGGTGAGCATTATGAGGGCGCAGGCGACCCCACGCTCGTCTTCTTTAGCGTCGAGGAGCCGGAGGCCTTCATCTGCAACCACGACGAATGGGTGCCGGTCGAGCTCTAAAAGAGTTCTCCCGTCGGCCCCAACAATTTAAATACCCGTCTATGCCGGGCCCCACATCGCAACGGCACCGCAAGGTGCACCGGGCGATGTGGGGCCCATTGTTATTTGTCAATTCCTTCGCGTGAATGTGTCTGGTTTGTTTCAATGCATGAATATGCAAAAGATTTGCGTATATATGTATCTTTTGGTGCTAAAGTTTCAACCCACCTCATAACGACGGCTGCGGGATGCGCATTGGTGCATAAACTGCAGACAAGGAGTCTGATATGTCTTTAAAGGTTGGAATCGTCGGTGCGGCCGGATATGCCGGTGCCGAGCTCATTCGTCTCGTACTCGGCCATCCCGAGTTTGAACTTGTTGCCATCACGTCCAACGCCGATGCCGGCCAACCGCTGTCCGCGGTGTATCCGAGTTTCGTCGGCGTGAGCGATCTTGTCTTCACGACGCACGATGCTCCCGAGCTTACATCCTGCGACGCTGTCTTTTTGGCCGTGCCGCACACCGCCGCCATGGCGCAGGTGCCCGCCCTGCTTGCCGCAGGCGTTTCCTGCTTCGACTTGTCTGCCGACTATCGCCTGAGCGATCCGGCCGTGTTCGAGGCATGGTATGCCGCCGAGCACACGAGCCCCGAGCTGCTCAAGACGCGTGCTTTCGGCCTGCCCGAGCTGTTCTCTCGGGACTTGGACACCGCCGCATCCGACTATGCTGACGGCAAGTCCGTGCTGGTCGCCTGCGCCGGCTGCTATCCCACCGCAACGAGTCTTGCTGCCGCGCCTGCCGTGCGTGCCGGCTGGGTTGCCCAGAGCGGCCCCGTGATCGTCGATGCCATTAGCGGCGTGACGGGTGCCGGTAAGTCCTGCAACGCCCGCACCCATTTTTGCAGCGCGGACGAGAACCTGGAGGCCTATGGCGTGGGCAAGCATCGTCATACGCCCGAGATCGAGCAGATTCTTGGCCTGGCCGACCGCATCGTCTTCACCCCGCACCTGGCACCGCTCAAGCGCGGCCTGCTCTCCACGGTGACGCTGCCGCTCGCGCCGCAGGCTCTCGACACGCTGACCCTTGAGGACGTCGTCGACCATTACAAGCAGTTCTACGCCGGTCGCACCTTTGTGCGCGTGCTCGATGCCGGCCAGCAGCCCAAGACGGCCTCGGTCGTCGGCACCAATGCCGCCCAGATTGGCCTTGCGCTTAACAAGCGCGCGGGCGTGCTGGTGGCGACAGGTGCAATCGACAATCTGTGCAAGGGTGCTGCGGGCCAGGCGGTCCAGTGCGCCAACATCGTCTTTGGTTTTGACGAGCGACGAGGCTTGCCCACAGTGGCGTGCCCGGTGTAGCACATTCGATTGTTGACGATTTGGCAGTCGGGCATCGAGTGGGGCGCCACTTTTAAGCTGGTCTAGTGATTGCGGCTGGTGTGGCGTGCCATCCGATGCCCGTTTTTTGTTTGATATAAGGAGTCGTAAGGACGATGAATACAGAGCAGTTCGATATCAAGATTCGTGCCGTCGAGGGTGGCATTACGGCAGCAGCCGGCTTTAAGGCCGCGGGTATTCATGCGGGTTTTCGCAAGAATTCCGAGCGCTTGGATTACGCGCTCGTCGTGCCCGATAAACCCTGTCCCGGTGCCGGCGTGTTTACGACCAATCGCTTTTGCGCAGCGCCTGTGCAGGTGAGCCGCGCCAACCTGGGCGGTGCGGACAAGGGCTTTGGCATCATCGCCGGCGTTTCAATCAACTCCGGCAACGCGAATGCCGCCACGGGCGAGACGGGCCTTGCCTGCGCGCGCGAGACGTGCAACATCGCCTCGCAGGTCATCGGCTGCGAACCCCAGCAGATTCTGGTTGCTTCCACGGGCGTGATCGGACAGATCCTGCCGATCGACACGTTTGAGACGGCCGTTCCGTCCGCCTACGAGGCGCTTTCTGCCCATGGCGGTGCTGATGCGGCCCGCGCCATCATGACCACCGATACCCACTCCAAGGAGTATGCCGTTCGCTACCGCAGTGAGGCTGCGGGCCATGCGGGCAACGCTTATACGGTGGGCGGCATGTGCAAGGGCTCGGGCATGATCATGCCCAATATGGCCACCATGATTTCGGTCATCACCACCGATGCTCCCGTCGAGCCGGCGGCGCTTCACGCTCTGCTGCTCTCGACCGTCAAGCAGACCTTTAACAAGGTAACGATCGACTCCGATACCTCGACCAACGACACCTGCATCATGCTTGCCTCCAGCGCTGCTGCCGCGAATGCCGAGGCCATCGTCGAGGGCACTGATGCCTTTGACGAGTTGGCATTTGCCGTGCACGAGGTGTGCGAGAGCCTGGCGCGCAACATCGCCGCCGACGGCGAGGGCGCGTCCAAGCTCGTGACGGTCAATGTTACCGGCGCCGCTAACGACGAGGAGGCCGATATCGCGGCGCGCGCTATTGCCAACTCTCCGCTCGTCAAGACCTGCATTGCCGGCCACGACTGCAACTGGGGCCGCGTTGCCATGGCGCTCGGTAAGTGCGGCGTGCAGTTTAATCAGGAAGACGTTTCCATCGACATGATGGGCATGCCTGTCTGTCGCGATGGCCTGACGGTCCCCTTCGACGAGGACGAGGCCCTGCGACGTTTTGACGCGCCCGAGATTGTGATCTCGGCCGACCTCGGCGCGGGCGACGCGGCGACGACCGTGTGGACCTGTGACCTCACGCACGAATATATCTCCATCAACGGTGACTACCGTTCCTAGATTCCGGACGCGCACCGTCCCGCGCGCCCCGCTGCAATCGCGGGCAACGAGGTACGGCGCGATAGCTACACGAAAGACGAGGCAGACTATGAAATTCGCACGCGATTGTCGCTCGAGCGAATCCAACGAAGCGACCGCGCAGCTGCTGTTTGAGGCGCTGCCGTGGATTAAAAACCTGACCGGCAAGACGGTCGTTATCAAGTACGGCGGTGCCGCCATGGTCGACGAGCAGCTGCGCCGCGACGTGATGAGCGACATCGTCCTGCTTAAGATCATCGGCATGCGCCCCGTCATCGTGCATGGCGGCGGCAAGGCCATCAACGAGGCGCTCAGCCACTATGACATCCCTGTCGAGTTTAAGAACGGCCAGCGCGTGACCACACCGGATACCATGGATATCGTGCGCGAGGTGCTGGGCGGCAAGGTCAACCAGGAGCTGGTCGCTGCCATCAACCAGCACGGTAACCTGGCCGTGGGGGTGTCGGGCAGCGATGCCGGCACGCTCATCGCCGAGCCGCTCGACCCCGAGCTCGGTCGCGTGGGCAAAGTGACGCACGTCAACACCGACTATATCGAGCGTTTGCTTGATAGCGAGTACATCCCCGTCATTGCTACCGTCGCGGCGGGGGAGGACGGCGGCTTCTTTAACATCAACGCCGACACCGCCGCCGGTGCCGTTGCGGCGGCGCTCCACGCGCATAAGGTGATCTTCCTTACCGATGTCGATGGCCTGTATAAGGACTTTAGCGACAAGGATTCGCTCATCTCCAACCTAACACTCGACGAGGTCAACGAGATACTCTATGGGGGCGAGGTCGACAAAGGCATGATTCCCAAGCTACGCGCCGCTGTCGATGCGCTTGCCGCCGGTGTGTTCCGCGCACACATCATCAACGGCACCACGCCGCATTCGCTGCTGCTGGAGCTGCTGACCGATGCCGGCGTCGGTACCGTGATCCATTCCACCGAGACGGCCTACGAGTTCGATACGCACCCGCACCCGCTTTCGACCTTTGCGGCGCGCCTGACCGAGAACCTCGACGAAGTCGAGAAGCTCCAGACGGTTTAACGTCCTGGCGCCGCATCCTTACACCCATAGCCCGCGCTACCTGGCGCTTAACGAAAGGCATCCCATGTCACTTGCTGCTCAACAATCACTCGAATCCCACTACGTTATGCATACCTTTGGCCGCTCGCCGGTTGAGTTTGTCGAAGGTCACGGTATGAAGCTCACCGGTGACGATGGCCGTGAGTATCTCGACTTTCTGGCTGGTATTGGCGTGTGTAGCCTAGGCCACGGTAATCTTGCAGTGCTTTCGGCGCTTGAGTCGCAGACCAAAAAGCTTCTGCATGTGTCTAACTACTTCTACATCGAGCAGCGTGGCCAGGTCGCGGCGTTGCTGTCCAAGCTCGCTAACGACGACGTGGACAGTGCACGCGTGATTGCCGATGCCATTGCCGCCGGCGATGAAACCACGGCAGCTGCGCTCGGCGCTCCGACGGCGGGCGAGCAGGTATGGGAGACGTTCTTTGCCAACTCCGGCGCCGAGGCCAATGAGGGTTCGATGAAGCTTGCTCGCCTGTACGCCAAGCGTGCCGGTAACGGTGGCAACACCATCGTGTGCATGCGCGGCGGTTTCCATGGCAGAACGCTTGAGACCATTGCCGCTACCATGCAGGATTGGCTGCAGGATAGCTTCCGCCCGCTGCCAGGCGGCTTTGTTGCCTGTACGCCCAACGATGTCGATGAGCTGCGTGCAATCTTTAAGCAGCTGGGAAGTGAAATCTGTGCCGTGATGCTCGAGCCGATTCAGGGCGAGAGCGGCGTGCATCCCATGACCGAGGAGTTTATGGTCGCGGCGCGTGACCTGGCGCACGAGGTGGGCGCCGTGCTTATCGTCGATGAGGTCCAGTGTGGCATCTTCCGCTCCGGCAAGCCGTTTGCGTTCCAGACTTATGGCGTGGAACCCGACATTATGAGCCTTGCCAAGGGCATTGCCGATGGCGTGCCCATGGGTGCCGTGGTGGCAAAGAAGGAGATTGCCGACGTATTTAAGCCTGGCGACCACGGTTCGACCTTTGGCGGTAGCTGCTTGGCCGTCGCGGCGTGCGCCGCGACGCTCTCCACGCTTGTGCGCGGCGACTACGCTGAGCATGCCGCCAAGGTGGGTGCCTATATAGAGGCAAAGCTCGCCAAGTTGCCGCACGTAACCGAGGTGCGCGGTCGCGGCTTGATGCTCGGCTGCGACCTGGATAATGCTGCGGGCGATGCGCATGACATTGTTGCCCGAGCGCTGGAGGCCGGTGCCGTGATTAACGCTACGGGTGCCCATACGCTGCGTTTCTTGCCGCCGATCGTCTGCGAGGAAGCCGACGTGGACAGTCTGATCGAGATCCTGTCGGGTGTCTTGGGCTAACGCGGCGCAATAACTCAATTTGGACCGGGTTCCGGACTGCGGACGTGCCATATGCGGCATGATTCAGCGGTCTGGAACCCTTTTTGCCTTAGATTTGCTAAGGCTGGGAGACCTACTGGTCAAAAAACATCAAATATGAGTACTGTTACCGATTTGGTAGCAGCAATTTTGGACTAATCAGACCAAATAGCAAGTCGAAATGGTAGCGCGCAGAGATGTGGTGTAAGAGGCGGGGCATGCCCCGCCTCCGCCCTTTCTTGAAAGGGAGGGGACACCGC